>JAQUZK010000103.1 GCA_028691335.1 Candidatus Izemoplasmatales bacterium | reverse complement strand
TAAGCTCTTTTTCCGCTCCTGGAGAACTAATTTCTAAAAGGTATTCCTCTTTTATAGGATCTAAATCATCAATAAACGGATTAATCAAGTTTGTGGCTGCTACAACATCATCCATAGTAACTCCATACAATTTATCAATATAAATTGTAAGAATCCGATCTTTACCTTTTTTATTATACTCCAAACCATAAAACTCGAAAGGAGTATTTTCTAAAAAAACTTTTAGACTTTCTTTTAAACTATCTAAGTTCATATATCCCATACCTTTCATTAAAAAGAGAGGGCACGACCCTCTCAGTTAATTCTTATGCAACAACATTATATCACAACAGCAATCACATTTCAAGAAAAAATTCCTATTTATCTATCTTTTTGTCTTTACATTAATCACAATATCCTGATATTCTTCATGCTTCTTAAACCAACTAATCGCATAAGGACATTTAGCTATAATTAACAATCCTTTTTCTTTGATATACTCATAGGCCATGAGCATTAAATCTGAGGCAATACCTTGCCCTCTCAAACTCATATCAACATAAACATGATCGATATTGACTCTTTTCTCATCTCTTGCTGGAAAAGTGACTTCTCCCAATAACAAACCATCTTCATTCTTCGAATAAATCTTGTTTTCCTCATAAACATAATTCACAATTTTATCCCCCTTTTATATACTTCATACATGATAATACTTCCTGCAACACCAACGTTTAGAGACTCCATATCTTGAATTCTAATCTTAAGACTGTTAGAAACACTTCTAATAACATCATCACTAACGCCTTGCCCTTCATTACCAAGAATGATCCCAATTTTATTATAACTTAAATCGTGGTCTTCTAAAAATATATTGCTTCTTAAATCAGTTACGAAGTACCTATAATCAGGATTTCTTTCGATAAAATCTAATATATTCATATTAATTAGATTAATTTTCATAACAGCGCCCTGAGAACTTCTAATCACCTTATCATTATAAAAATCAACAGAACTATCAGCAACGATAGTGTTAAACCCAAAAGCTACAGCTGACCTCATCAAAGTGCCTATATTCCCAGGATCTTGAACATTATCAAGTAATAATATCTTGTCAGATAAAAAAACTTGACTTTTCTTTTCACAAACCCCAATAATTCCTTGTAATGATTCGACACTAGATAATTTTTTCATAACTTTCTCAGACACTTGATATGAATCAACAAAATCAAAATCAATATCATTAACAAAAAATAGCTTTTTTAAAACTTTCGCTTGTAATGCTTCCTTTATTAAATGAGGACCTTCAACTAAATATTGATTAGTCAAATTTCGATATTTCTTCTGTTGAAGTTTTGATACATCCTTAATAAATTCATTTTTATCTGACTCAATCTTTATAATCATCTTTTGCACTCTCCGTTACCTACATTTTACTATAATCAGTAAATTATTTCATCTTTTTTTAAAAAAAGAAAGAGATGATGGTGTAATGCACCCAACATCTCTTGTTCTTTATAAACAAATAAATTCTTATTAATTCTCTATATTAATATACGGGAGTTTGTTCTACATAGAATATTGATTCTAAAACTGCAATAAAATCATTTATTGCAATTATGTCTTGAGTATCAATACCGAAAATTCCAATATCAGCCACTAAAGCAGCTTGAACTAACAAATTATCCAAACTAGTAATAATTGCTTGAATTTCAGCTTGTTTGTCCACACTAATTGGTATTGGCATTTGTTCAATTAGAGAAACATCATAAATCAAACCATAAATTTGAGTAACTAAATAATCATAATCAAGTGTATCGTTCGCAAAAACCGTATCAATTAAAGTACCCACTAAAACCATTCTTTGCAAATCACCGTTATCACTATAGTTGGTCCAATCTATCATTTTAATAATAGATAACACTTTACTAATCTTAGCTTCATCCATAGTAGCTAAGAATGAACTTAGTTTATCAGGAATATTAAGCAACATTGGCAGATAAGTTATAACAATATTATCATATTCAGCTATCATAGCTGCTTCAGCTGTAGGATCTAAGTCCTTAGTTTCAACATATGTAGTAAGAACTTCTTTAAAGAAACCAGTTAAAACTATTTGATCATTAAAATCGATAGTAGATCCCATAAGTCCTAATAATGTTGAAAGATTCCCAACGTTATCAGCTAAAAATTCTGGATTGATTAAATCATAGATCATATAACCTTCTTGCATCATTCCCAAAACATCACTCATAGCTAAGAAGCTATCGCTATCTTTCATAACCTCAAATTCATCTAAAAGCATAGTTAATACTTGTTCTGCGACAACTTGATTAGCTGGGTCAGATAAGTAATTATAGATTACTTCAAGTATGACACCATTTTCTTCTATTTGCATTATTGTATCTAAATTATTATTATAAGTAGATACCACACCTGCCTTTTGAATAGTTAGGTCAAAATATGAATCAATTGTTGATTCTAATAAATTAGAGAACAATCGAGTTCCTGTTGAATCATATAAATCATAATATACATTTGCAAAACTATTATATACGCTTAAAGCATAATCGTAATCCATAACTATGTAATAATGATATTGATAATACAATCCTTCATAGAACATTACTTCTTCTTCAGATAATCTATACATGTCATATATTTCATGAATATATCCCCAATTACTTGCATAATACTCTGGAACTAGTAATTGATAGAATAAGTTTTCGTCATAATAATGATTATACTTATATGCATTAATATACATTTCTCTATCAAAAACCTTATCAACAATCGGCATATACAAATTCCAAACTTGCATTACTTCATCCTGAATTGATGGATCTAATAGATCAACTTCATCCATTAGTACTGATTCTAAATTATCTAACTGTAAATCTAAATTATCTATATTATTGGTTAAAGTAACATTTTCATCATAATAAGGTTGAGTATCAAAATCCGCCGGTAAATTAGGATAAACCATACCCATAACAATCGACATACCATATTTAGCGATATCAGCATTTGTCAATCCCATAGACCTTAATCCATCATATATTCTTGCGATATCAGAAAGTGATTGAACATTTTCAAAATCTCTTAAAACCATCGCAATTCCTAATACTTTGTAATAAGATTGTTCTTCATCTAATCCTAACATTGTAGTAATTTCAGTGATTATAAATGGAACTTCAGTTTCAGTTGCATTAAATATCATAATTAATAAATCATGAAAATCACTACTATCATAAGAATATGAGTAACCATCTAAAATTAATGTTGGATTACCAAAGTACATTCCAAATTGTTGTAAACGATCAACAAGTTCAATTACTGAAGCTATATTTCCTGTAGTAATATTGTTTAAGTCAATAGCAGCAACTTGACCTATTAATGTTTTAGTGCTGTCATAGAAACTTGTAAACTCAGATTGTAAAGTTGTTGAATCAAAAACAAAGTCATTTTCAACATCCATTCTAAGTTCAACATAAGCATTAATTATAACAGTTAAATCTAATCCAGTTACGTTGAATAAATCTTCAAATAACCCTGCACCTAAAACTGCCATTTCAATTTCATTTAATCTTCCTGAATAAACATCATGAGCGAAATCAATAATTTGATTTATCTCTTCTAATGTTAAGGCATCCAAGAATAAAACCATTTGATCTATAATATCATCAGCGTGCGCACGATACTTAACAATTACAGTTGAAATTTTAGCTATAAAAGCATCTTTTTCCGTTTCTGTTAATCCCATCTTATCTGCATAATATCCTAGATATGTACTTATTACAGTGTTAATACTAGCTTCATCAGTTAAATCAATCGTATTACCAATTAATTTTAAGAAACTTGATATATCTTGAGTTAAAGCTAGAATATCTTCAGCATTAAAATCAGGATAAACTCCATGAGGTGCTTGCATGAAGAAGATGAAATCATAAATTTCCATAAATGACTCAGCTGACATAGTAGCAGTGACATTTTGCATATCATCAAGAAGTATTATAACAAGTCCTTTAAATAAATCAGGATCGTTATTTAACAAGTCCATAAATGCTTCTAACTCATAATTAACGTAAGCGCTGGTGTTGTTCAACAAGAATTGATAGTATTGAATCCAAGCTGCATTATGGTAATATTCTTGGGCTGAATAAATCCAACTGTCATAACCCATGTCATCAATTTCCCAGAAAATATATTCATAGTCAGTACCATAATAAGTTGCTTCAAATTCAATATATTCTTTGTAAGCTAAATCTCTTGTTTCAAACAGATATCTTAAATGATCAATATCTCCGTGATAAGCGCTATCTATTTCATTTAAACAATAAATATACTCATCTTCATAGGCTTGCATATCTAGAGCATAGTTTGGATCACTTGGATCAAGATAAGACATATTAATTAATACATTCTCGATATCATCAAGCAAGTAGTAATCTATTTTAACATATAAAATATCCATATAAGCATTATACTCATATTCATGTTGGAAGAAATTTTTCCATTTTTGCCAAAACTCAGTACTAATCGCTTGTTTAGAAACATCTAAACTACCTATGAAATCAAGAATCTCTTGTTCATAGATTGCCATATTAGCTATTTCTTCATTTAAATAAACAGTATGATAGTCAATCATATCTTGATAATACTCTTCATCTCCTGATAAACCATTCAATTCTTCATAAACGATATCCTTAAGTAAAATTATAGCAATATCTATTGCTTGCGATTCAGTTAAACCAAACTGATCAATACCAGCAAAGAAGTTTTGAATATCAGAAAAGTTTCTAATACTAATAAATGAGTTCATGTAATTATAAAGAGCTCTTGTTAAATAATAAGCATCTTCTTCATCAGAAACTTGGAATAAAATCTTGAAGTCTTCTATAGTTCCATCAAAGCCCATATCATAGATTAAGTCCAAGAAATCTTGAGTATCATAAACAACTGTAAAGTCTGTAGGCATATTATCAAACTCAGTCATCAATCCTTCTAAAAGTGCAAATAATCTTAACTCAAACTCATCTAAAATCAAGAAATCAGCTTCAGTTAACGCAGAAGGATTCATCAAATTAATATCAGCAGCTAAAGATAATATATTGCCTATATTTCCCTTAATTGCATTTTCTGTAGTTACATCTATTGGAGCATTCGCTCCATAAGTCATTACGGTATAAAGCTCATAAACTGTTCCCGCAAGTGTTTGTAAATCTAAAGAACCATCTCCGAATACTACATCTAGTGTTTGTGCTAAATTAATTAAAGCCTGATCATTATCATCACTAATAGCGATAATAGTTACTAACTCAATAATAGCTTGTGTTTTTTGAACTGTCATAGCACTTAAGAAACTAGCTATGTCATCTCCCGCATTAAATACCATTGGCAAGAAGTGATTAACTAAATTAGCTATCATAGTTTCAGTCAAACTATCATCATCAATCATATAAGGCATAATATTGATTAACATATCAGCTAT
>JAQUZK010000102.1 GCA_028691335.1 Candidatus Izemoplasmatales bacterium | reverse complement strand
TTTATTTGCGTTTTTACTACTTTTTTGTCTGATAATTCTTCTGGTAAGTAAAAATTAAATATCCCATATGCTTCCTCTTGATAACTATCCCTTAATTTCATATTTATAGTTCCAGAATTCGATAAATTAGATGTTTTATCTACATATGTATAGCTACCATTAGTATTGTCTACCGGATAGTAGCCTTCATATTCAATAGCTGTTATACTCGGATCTATTTTCACAGGATATTTCGCGTTCTTTAACCATGTTTCATCAGGTTTAATAATAATTAAATATGATTGTTTGTTTTTTTGTAGGTAGTCTATTTTAATATCATATGATGTATCAAAATTTGCATCTTGCATGTATAATTCTTCAAAACGAAAAATTGTTTCCCCTTTTCCGTTGATAAAAATTAAGTTTTCTTCTTGATCAAACACTAAAGACAAACCTTCTACATTATATTCAAATGTTAATTCAAAATCTGAAACATATGTATTAAGAAGTATATTTTCTTTAATACTATTTCCTGAAACTACATACTCCAAATCTACTCCTTTTTCTACTTCTTTGTAAACTAATGATTGCTTTATATTATTTAATTCTTTTTTATTCATAGAATCGCTTTTTTTATTCTCTAGTTGAACTTTCGAGGATTGTACGCCATACATCCTCCAATTAATACTATACCCTTCCATCGAAAGCTCTATATTCTTGCTTTCTATTAAAGTATTGGGAAATTTAATATCGAATTTGTTGCTAGTATTACTATATTTATCTGTTTTTTCATCAAGTGTTAATCTATTATCAATATCTAATAATTTACCATCTTTTTCATAATGTATAACATCTTGGTAAATCACTAATTCATATGTACCATCTGTCTTTTTAAATGTCTTAGATGTTTTTGTTCTTTTACTCTCAACTTCATGTTCAATCGCTACTTGAGTTGGATCAAAACCAGAATCACTTGTTGATAAATAATCATAATATTCTTCTAGTGTTTCTTTATTTTTCCTATTTACATTTTCAGATGTATCGCTCTCATAGTTATTAAAATAATCGTCTTCATAAGCATACACAACTGAATTCTTTTGTGGAATTATACTTCCCGCTAACATAAATATACATAAAATTAAAACTATAATTCTCTTAAACATGTTCTTTCCTCCTTCGTAAAATAAAGAACAAAACTAAATTTGGATTTCTTTATTATTATCATCATAACACTTTTTCCTTTAAATTAGTACGGCGGATATGTCATACTTTTCATAAAATATGATATTTTTATTCAATAATAAAAGATTCATAGTATAGATAACACAAGTATTTATTGAATATTTGTAGAAATATAGTTGTTTTATGATACAATTATAAATTATAAAAGGAGGCTTATATGAGAATAGGAATTGTAGGATTAGGGTTGATTGGTGGTACTATCGCTAAATCTCTAAATAAAAAGCACATTATTGAAGCGTATGATATTGATTTTAATGCTGTTGATTATGCTAAAAAAAATAATATTATAGATAAAGGTTATGATGATTTAAAGGCTTTTTTAGCGAATAATCAAATAATATTTCTTTGTTTGTATCCCAAGAATATTGCGCCTTTTTTTAAAGAGAATATAGATGTAATCAAACATCAAACGTTATTTATAGAAATATCTGGTATAAAAACTAGCTTAATTAAAGAAATAGAATCACTTAATATAAATCATTTTGATATTGTATATACCCATCCTATCGCAGGAAGGGAAACAATTGGTATTCAAGGTTCTGACAAAGCTATTTTTAAGAAAGCCAACTTTGTGATAATCGATAATCATAGAAACTGTAAAACTAACGTAGATATAGTTCATAAATTGGCAGTAGATATGGGATTTCGAAATATAAACAATATTTCTGCAGAATATCATGACAAAATAATAGCCTATACATCTCAGCTCACACATGTAATTTCTTTAGCTTTAGTTAATAGTTTTGACCAACATGAAGTATTGTGTAATTATACTGGTGATTCATATCGAGATTTAACCAGAATAGCTAACATAAATATTGATCTATGGACTGATTTGTTCATTAACAATAAATCTATGTTACTTGAGAAAATCACTGATTTTGAAAAACAGATAAAATTGTTTAAAAACGCATTAGAAAATAATGATATAATAGAATTAGAAACAATAATGAAGAAAGCAAAAAGGAAACATAATATTTTTCTAAAGGAAAAGAAAAATGAAAGTTAGAATTACTCCTGGTTACGCTGAAGGAAACATTCAAGTTCCTCCATCTAAATCAATTTTGCATCGCGCAATTATTTGTGCATCTTTAGCTAAAGGTTCTTCTACAATTAGAAATATTATTTTTTCTGATGATGTAAAGGCTACTATCAATGCTTTTAAGGCTTTAGGTGTTCAAATAATTAAAGAAGAGAACGCTTTAAAAATAAAGGGTTACGGAAATCTAAGCTTTTTTGGAGAAGAATTAATCGACTGTAACGAATCAGGTTCAACCATAAGGTTTTTAATTCCTCTATTTTGTAATAAAAATGGTATCAGATTTACAGGAAAATCTTCTTTGTTAAATAGACCTATGTATATTTATGAAAAAATCTTTAAAGAAAAAAACTTAAGATATAAAAAACAAGATGGTTACATTTATGTTGAGGGGGAAATAAAAGCAGGCGACTATGTTATTCCCGGTAATGTAAGTTCTCAGTTCATAACAGGTTTATTGTTTACTTTACCCTTAAAAGATGGTGATTCAAAAATAATTATCGAAGGAAACTTAGAGTCAAAAAAATATATAGATATGACTATTGAAGTACTTAAGCAATTTGGTATTGATATTATCGAAAACCAAAATATTTACTATATAAAAGGAAATCAAAAATACTTGCCAAGCTCTTATAAAGTGGAAGGAGATTTCTCTCAATTGGCTTTTTTCGCAGTAGCGGGTATTATTAATGGTAACGTTAAAGTCACTAATATAAATCTTGACTCTAATCAAGCCGATATAGCTATTATAGACATAATTAAAACTATGGGTGGCAAGATATCTAAAGAAAAAAACGGTTTACGGTTTTTGAAAAGCGAAACTACAAATATTGATATTGACGTTAGTCAACATCCAGACATTGCTCCAATACTATCTATTCTTTGTGCAATGTCAAAAAACAAAGGCTATATTTATAATGCACAAAGACTCAAAATCAAGGAAACAGATAGGTTAAAAGCTATTAATGTTGTTTTAAATGAACTGGGAATTAAAACCGAGATTAATAATGATTCATATTATATATATGGAAACTCAATATTTAGATCCGCTGAAATTGACTCTCATAATGATCATAGAATTGTTATGTCAGCTGCTATTGCAGCTCTAAGGGCTGATAAGTCAATAATTATTAACAATTATGAAGCGGTCAATAAATCTTATCCTCATTTTTTTGAAGATCTAAGTTCTCTTGGTATAAAAGTAGAATACATATAGGTGATATTTATGAAAATAACAGTTAAATCTAAGAATCGTGATTATGATGTAATTATTAATAATGGTGTTTTAGATAATATTGAATTTTATCTTGATATTACTAGGAATTACATAATAGTTTCTGATGATAATATTCCTGAGTATATTATCAATAAATTTTTAACTAAACTAAATATAGTTAAAACAATCAGATTCCCAGAAGGAGAAACATCTAAATCTTTATCTTTATATTCCTCTATTATCAATTCGATAATTAACGCTAATATAACAAAAGATGTAGTTGTTTTAGCCATCGGTGGCGGTGTTACTGGTGATTTAGCAGGATTCATCGCTTCCACTTTATATCGAGGAGTAGACTATATCCAAGTCCCAACAACTTTATTAGCGCAAATTGATTCGTCAATTGGAGGAAAAGTAGCTGTAAATTCCGATAAAGTTAAAAATGCAATAGGAACTATTTATCCTCCAAAACTAGTTTTAGTAGATCCAAACGTTTTGAGTTCTTTAAGTAAAAGACATTTTAATAATGGTATGGCCGAGATGATAAAATATTCTTTAATTTCTTCAAAATCAATGTTCTGTAAATTATTAAAAGATGATATTAATAGTCTTTTAGAAGATTTAATTATCGAATCAATTAAGATCAAAAAACAAATTGTTGAAGAAGATGAATTTGATGTTGGGGTAAGACAAACCTTAAATTTCGGACATACTTTTGGGCATGCTTATGAAGCGTATTATGAGTATAAGAAATATCTTCATGGCGAAGCTGTTGCATTGGGAATGTTGCAGTTCGTTTCAGAAAAGATTAAATCGGATTTAATAGCTTTATTAAAAAAATTTAGTTTACCAATTGAAGATCAAGTAAAAAAAGAAGACTTAATTAAGTTTATAAAAAATGATAAAAAAGCCAAAATGGATAGCATTAACATCATAAAAGTTAAAAGTATCGGTGAAGCTTATATCGAAAAAATATATAACTATGAAACGGAGTTGTTAAAGTGAATACTATTGGTAACAATATAAAAATAACTTTTTTTGGAGAGTCACACGGTGAGTATATAGGAGTTGTAATTGACCAATTAAAACCTGGGATCTTAATTGATTTTGATTTAATTGATTTTAATTTGTCAAAAAGAAGACCTAAAAGTAATATTTCAACACCTAGACAAGAAGAGGATAAATATAAAGTGATTTCAGGGATTAACGAAGGATACACCACTGGTGCTGCTTTGACTTTTTTAATTCCAAATGAAAACACAAAAAGTAAAGATTATAAGAATCTTTTAGAAATACCAAGACCTTCACACGCTGATTACCCTGCGTTTATTAAATATAATGGTTATAATGAAAAAGCTGGTGGAGGAATTTTTTCAGGACGGGTTACTGCTTTGTGGATAATAGTAGGATCTATTTGTCAACAAATTCTCGAAAACAATAATGTTTATGTTTGTTCGCATATAAATAGCATATATAATATTTGTGATAGAAGTTTTAAAAATGATAAAATTGATATCGAAACTATAAAAGATATTAACAAAGAAGACTTCCCTGTTATCGATAAAAATAAAAAGAACGAAATGATTGATTTGATTTCATCTATTTCTAAAGATTTAGATTCTCTAGGCGGAACAATTGAATCAAGTATTATTAACTTGCCAGTTGGTATAGGTGAACCATTGTTTTTATCAGTTGAAAGTTACTTGTCATCATTATTATTTTCTATACCTGGAATTAAAGGTATAGAGTTCGGGGATGGTTTTAATTTGGCTAAAATGAAAGGTTCTGAAGCTAATGATCCGTATGAAATAAATAATGGTAAAATAAACATTTTATCAAATCACAACGGTGGAATTCTAGGTGGGATTTCTACTGGTAATCCAATAATCTTAAAACTAAGTGTTAAGCCAACGTCATCTATAGGTTTAAAACAAAGGTCAATCAATTTAAAAACAAACGAAAATGTAGAATTAGAAATAATTGGAAGACACGATCCGCAAA
>JAQUZK010000101.1 GCA_028691335.1 Candidatus Izemoplasmatales bacterium | reverse complement strand
AATATGATGCCCGGCTTTGTTATCGATAAAGAAGAAGTTAACTTAGTTGGAATCTGTCCTAATTGTATGAAAAAAATAAAATAAGAAAAGGAGATTATTATTATGGAAGAAATGAACGAAAAGCTTCACTCAATGCCATTAATTGGTGACAAAGCACCTAGCTTTACTGCTGTAACAACTCAAGGAACTATTAATTTCCCTGAGGATTATGAAGGAAAATGGGTTATCCTATTCTCTCACCCCGCTGACTTTACTCCTGTTTGTACAACAGAATTTATGACATTTGCTAATATGATAGATGAATTCAAAGAGTTAAACACTGAATTGATTGGTCTTTCTGTTGACTCGCTATATGCTCATATAGCTTGGCTAAGAAAAATTCAAGACTTAGAATGGAAAGGTATGAAAAATATCGAAGTAACATTCCCTTTGATTGAAGATATCAAAATGGATGTTGCTAAAAAATTCGGTATGATTCAACCTAATCAATCAAGCACTCAAGCTGTTAGAGCAGTGTTTGTAATTGATCCTAAAGGTGTGATAAGAACTATTCTTTATTATCCACTTTCAACTGGTAGAAACTTTGATGAAATCAAAAGAATCATCTTAGCTCTACAAAAAGCTGATAAAGAGAATGTAGCTACTCCCGCTGATTGGAGACCAGGAGAAGACGTTATCGTTCCAACTGCTGGTTCATGCGGAACAGCTAAAGAAAGAATGGAATCAAAGGATGATGATGTTTACTGTCTAGATTGGTTCATGTGCTTCAAAAAACAAAAATAATCAAACACGTAAAAAGAGCCTTTAGATTAAGTTCAAAGGCTCTTTTTTTATAAAACGTTTTCTTATACTTCTCAAGTCTTATGATTTCATATACCGATTTAAATATGATATTATATTCATGTAAAAATCAATATTATAAGGAGGTTTTTATGTCAAAAAGTAAAGTTGTAATTGTAGGAACAGGATTTGTTGGTATGAGCTATGCATATGCACTAGTTAACCAAGGCACTATTGAAGAATTGGCACTTATAGACATTAGTCAAGAAAAAGCTGAGGGCGAAGCAATGGACTTGAACCATGGATTAGCCTTTGCTAAAAGAAAAATGACAATCAAATCAGGTGATTACAGCGAATGTAAAGATGCAGGATTAGTAGTTATTACTGCAGGCGTAAATCAAAAACCAGGCGAGACTAGAATTGATTTATTAAATCGAAACGCTAAAATCATTCAAACAGTTACTAGAAATATTATGGAATCTGGATTCGACGGTATTATATTAGTTGCATCAAACCCAGTAGATATCCTAACTTATGTAGCTTGGAAAGAATCAAAATTACCTTCAAGCAAAGTTCTAGGTAGCGGAACTTCATTAGACACAGCTAGATTAAGATATGAAATCTCAAAATACATTCACATTGATTCTAGAAACATACATGCATATATACTTGGAGAGCACGGTGACAGTGAATTTGTATGCTGGTCAAAAGCATATGTTGGAACAAAACCAATGCTAGATGTAGTTGAAAGTATGAAAGAAATTAAATTTGACGATTTAGATCACATCTATATAAAGGTCAGAGATGCTGCTCAAGAGATCATTAAAAGGAAAAATGCTACTTATTACGGAATAGGTATGGCGTTAGTAAGGATAACATCCGCGATTTTCGATAATGAAAACAGTATACTTCCAGTATCTGTATACAATAATGGAGTCTACGATATTGATAAAGATTTATATATTGGGCTTCCAGCTGTTTTGAACCGAGATGGAGTTCATCATGTAGTTAATTTAAAACTTAATGAAGAAGAAACTCAAAAACTTAAAAAATCCGCAAAACTATTAAAAGACAGTTTAAACAAAATGAATATATAGAAAGAAAGAAAAGTTGTGTCTATCAACTTTTCTTTCTTTTATAATCAACATTACTCATATCTATCTCAAACCTACAAATTTCACTTCCGCCAAGAACTGTTTCAATACATTTAATACCAAGTTTCTGGTTTAATATTACTTCAAACGGAAATTTAGCAAAACCAGCACTACAATAACAAAATTTCTCATCAATATCATCACTTCTACTTATAATAGATTCTCTTACAAAAGGGCAGTGACAAGCATAATATCTCTTCTCTATCGGATCAAAAGCGTTTATAAATGCATTTGTATCATAAGGTATCTTAGTAATATATAGTTTATCGTTTATAAGTTTTCCTGATAATATTTCTTGATTACCCTCTACATAGTTAATAACTTCTTGAGTAATTTTTTGTTCAAACCATATTTGGTTATTTTGCATATAATCCTTTAGTTCATTTACTTTCCTTTTATGTCTTCCTACTAAGTATTCCTCAAAAGATTCACTATTTTCATATTCAAGTTTTTCTCTCAATTGAGACTTCTCAGAAAGGTTATGGTTATTTCCGGTTAAAAACTGTTTTATCTCTTTTTCAGTAAAATTATCATTAAATCTTTTCATCAAATCTTTGACATACAAAGGTAACTTCTTAGGGTTAGTACCTAAAACAGGAACAGTAAAACCATTAAAAACTTTCTTATACTTCTCATCACCAATTAATTGCTTGGTTCTTTTTAAAATTGATTCAAGAACATCAATCATTCCAGTGTATTGAGTTAGATAGATAAAAAGATCATCGTGTTTTACTGCACGATAATATCTCATTAAAACAACAAAATTATCAACTGTATTTGCTTTATTAATAATCATTTCTTCTACAACTGAATCAATAATATCTGGTGAAAAATTAGATAAATCTCCATATTTATTTTCTATACATTTTAACAAGGATACGGCTTCAGAATACTCACTCATTAGATTATTTTTTTTATAAATTTCAAGCATTTTGTTTTCTTCCATTTTTCATCACCACTAATTATTTTATCATTATTTTTTACTGCTTGTAAATGTGAATTCAAAAAATCCATGAAAACTTAACGCCTCCATGGATTTTCAGTCTATTATAATACTTCTTTTATAAACTTTTCAACAAGATTATCATCAAACTGAGTACCTGAGTTTCTTATCAACTCTTCGATAGCTTCTTCTTTTGAAAGTGCTTTGCTATAAGGTCTATTACTAGTCATTGCTTCATATGCATCAGCGATTGATAAAATACGTGATTCTAGGGGAATCATATTCCCTATTAAGCCCATAGGATAGCCTTGTCCATCATATCTTTCGTGGTGATATCTTATATATATAGCAATGTTTTCATAACCTTTAATATGCCTCAATACTTCATATCCAATATCCGAATGAGTTTTAATTATCTCCCATTGTGAAGAATTTATTCTGTTTTTAGTATGTAATAATTCCCTAGGAAGAACAGATTTACCAATATCATGCAGTATCCCTGCTAATTTAATTTCTTCTAATTTTTTGGGATCCACACCTAAAACTCTACCTAAATTATAACAATATTCTCCCACTTTTTTTGAATGATGTACTATAAAAGCATCAAAAAGTTCTATTCTTTGTGGTTTAGTTTGTTCTTTTAAAGAATAGAATGGTCTTTTGTTTTTTTCTATTAAAAACAAATTTAATCTATACTCGATTATTGCTTGATTAGGTATTGCTTCCAACAAAGAATCTTTTGAGTCTTCATCAGAAAAATCTTGATCCGAGATATTACCAAAACCTCTTTGATCAGGAATGTTAAATTCAGTTTTATTTCTTAAAGAGCCTGTGTAGTATAATAAGTTCATATGCATGCAAATCAATCCTCCTGTCTTATCCATAAATCAATGTGCTAAAAATCATTATGACCCTTTTAAATTAACCTCTTTTTTAATAAATTATACTTCTCCAAATATATTGTCTCTCATTTTAAGAAAAAAAACAACGGCGGATATGTCATACTTTTCACTTTTTTTGGGCTTTTTTCACAAAAAAAAGAAGAATTATAGTTCTTCTTCTAATTTTTTGAGTAAAAACTCTTTGCATTTAATATTTGTATCTTTATTTATGACTTCGAAAAAATGATCTCTTTTATACTTTTCAAGTTGCAACAAAACATACAGTGCTTTGGATAATTCTTTTTCGAAATCTATCATATTATTATTTCTGTAATAAGCCAAAGCTTTATAGTAGTGAAAATACTCAACTAAATAATATGAGTAATTTTTTTTGCTATACTCTAATGCGAAATCTGCCATCTCATAAACTTCATCATACCTTTGTAATCTACCAAGGTTTTTAACCAGCCAAAAATACACTTGTAAATCAAATAAAGGATTTCCAGCTAATAAAAGTCTGTTGTTTCTAATTAGTCCACCTATTTTTTTTAAAATAGCTTCTCTATCTTCATCGCTGTACTCCATTATAACACCCAACAAATAAAGCTCGGAGTCATGTAAGATGTCTTTTTTCATCACTCTAGTAAAATCTACTTCTCGTTTAAGTAGCACGACCATTTCTTCACTTGTTAAATCTTTCGAGTAAAAATCTAGTAAAACATTAGATAAGTTAAAAAACAAATGTGTTTCTTCATCAATAAATAGTAAGTCAGCTTGTTTTGATAAAAAACTTTTTGCTTCATTTAACTGCTTAGAAATTATTAAATTAAAATATTGACGTATAATCAAATTTTCTTTTTCTGCATGGCTTTGAAAAGCAGATATTAATTTAAATAATGGGATTTGAAGCTTATTAGAGAATTTAACTATTACTTCAAACGGAACTTCAGACTCACCTCTTCGATATCTATAATATTGACGTTGTGAAATAACGTTATGCAAATAAGTCTCTTGACTCATTTTTCTAGCATAACGTAAGTTGTCCATGTAGTTTAATAGCTTCACAGTGTCCATAAACGCCTCACATTTCTTAAAAGTATGACATATCCGCCGTGGTAAATATATATAAAAACTGCTATTATATAAATATAGTTACATATATTTATATAATTTGGAGGTTTTTTATGAAAAAGTTTTTAGTTTTATTAATGGTGCTTTCTGTTTCTTTCTATTCTAATTATTCCGCAAACGTTGTTTATACTAGTTATGATGATTCTTTCAAAATTATAAATGTTGATTTTGATGATGATGATCTTCCTGAACTAATCAACATTGATTTTGATGACGATGATCTTCCTGAACTAATCAACATTGATTTTGATGACGATGATCTTCCTGAACTAATCAACATTGATTTTGATGACGATGATCTTCCTGAACTAATCAACATTGATTTCGATGATGATGATCTTCCTGAACTAATCAACATTGATTTTGATGATGATGATCTTCCTGAACTAATCAACATTGATTTTGATGATGATGATCTTCCTGAACTAATCAACATTGATTTTGATGATGATGATCTTCCTGAACTAATCAACATTGATTTTGATGATGACGATCTTCCTGAACTAATCAACATTGATTTTGATGATGATGATCTTCCTGAACTAATCAACATTGATTTTGATGATGATGATCTTCCTGAACTAATCAACATTGATTTTGATGATGACGATCTTCCTG
>JAQUZK010000001.1 GCA_028691335.1 Candidatus Izemoplasmatales bacterium | reverse complement strand
ATTTAAGCGTCGTGGTATTCAAAATGTTAAGTTTGAGCTTACGTTAATCGCAATCGGTTATAATTTAGCGAAATATCATAAGAAAAGATATAGAATCATAGAATAATTATCCACTAGAAAAACTAAAAGTTTTACCTAATCTCTTTTTAGTATGCTCAAAAACGGATATTTTTAGAGAGTTATACACATTTATAAAGAAAAAAGGACTGTGTAGTCCATGAAGAGATTTAATTCTTCATTTCTTTACAGTCCCATTTTTAAAAGATTTAATTAAATTATTTTTTAAATTTCTCAAACATCAAATGGTACCCTTCAGCCCCATATACTAAATACTTATTTACTCTTGCGATAGTAGCGGTAGATGCCTTTGTTTTATTTACTATTTCCTGATAAGGTTTTTTAACCTGCAGCATCTCTGCGACTTTTAATCTTTGAGTCATATCTTGGATTTCTTTGATAGTACAAAGATCTTCAAAGAAACGATAACACTCCTCTAAGTTTTCTAGTTTTAAAATAGCCTCATACAAATGGTCTACATCTTCATTAGCGAATTTTGATTTATACATATTCCACCTCACTTTAGTATATTATACCATTAAATCGATGAAATTGAACATGATAGATAAAAGATTTAAAAAAGTTTGTTGACAAAAGGTTATGGATAGAATACAATATCTTTTAAATCGTTTAAAACAAAAGTGAGTAAGAGATAATTTTGTTTTTAGAGAACTAGTGTTTGGTGAAAACTAGTAACTAAGATTATTTCTGAATGGGTTTGTTAGAGGATGCTTGAAGTAAAATAGTAGGGCGTCACGGAAGCTTCCGTTATCAAGAGCTAGAGTATATTTTTTGTACTTGAACAAGGGCTTTTTTAATTAAAAGCTGAATATGAGGTGGCACCACGAGTTTAAATCGTCCTCTACAGATTTTTCTGTAGGGGCTTTTTTTATTTAGGAGATAATTAATATGGGACCTTGAAGAGAAGAAAAAAAATGTCAGTTAAAAAAACAAAATAATATAAGGAGAAAAAAATTATGAAATTTCAATTTGGGAAATTTGGCGGGCAGTTCGTACCCGAAGAAGTAAAAAAAGCATTGGATGAATTAGAAAAAGCTTTTCAGGATGCAATAAAAGATCCAGAGTTTATAAATGAGTATTTGTATTATTTGAAAGATTATGTAGGAAGACCTTCATCTTTGTATTTTGCAAAGAATCTAAGTGATATATGCGGTGGAGCGAAAATATTTTTAAAAAGAGAAGATTTGAATCATACTGGAGCACATAAGATTAATAACACAATAGGTCAAATTTTATTAGCTAAAAGAATGGGTAAAAAGAAAATTATAGCCGAAACTGGAGCTGGACAACATGGAGTAGCCACAGCTACTGCCGCAGCTATGTTTGGTATGGAATGTGAGATATTTCAAGGAAGTTTAGATATTGAAAGACAAAAGCTAAATGTTTTCAAAATGGAAATGCTAGGTGCTAAGGTTACTGGAGTTAATCAAGGTTCTAAGTCTTTAGCCGATGCAGTAGATGTAGCTATAGATGAATGGGTAAAAAGGATCGATGATACTTTTTATCTATTAGGAAGTGTAGTTGGTCCACATCCATACCCGACTATTGTTAAATATTTTCAAAAAATAATTGGTGAAGAAACGAAGCAACAATTTTTTGAAAAAGAAAATAAACTTCCAGATTATTTGGTAGCTTGTGTTGGTGGAGGATCGAATGCGATGGGCTTCTTTAATGAATTTTTAGAAGATCAAAGTGTAAATTTAATCGGAGTTGAAGCAGCTGGTAAAGGATTACAGACCAACCAAAACGCAGCTACATTAAGCCTCGGAAGAACAGGCGTAATTCATGGTATGAGAACTAAAGTTTTACTAGATGAACATGATAGAATCAAAGAAGTTTATTCTATTAGTGCAGGGTTAGATTATCCCGGTGTAGGCCCAGAACACGCATATTTAAAGGAAACAAATCGAGTTAACTATTTTGCTATATCTGATAGGGAAGCTGTCGAAGCTTTTCAAGTTTTATCAAAAACAGAAGGAATAATCCCCGCTATAGAATCAGCTCACGCAGTGGCTTATGCAATGAAGTTAGCTAAGAAACTTCCAAAAGATAAAAGTGTTATAGTTAATCTTTCTGGTAGAGGCGATAAGGATGTTGAAAGTATTGAAAAATATTTAAAATCGCAATGATAGCTAATAGTTTTTCTTCATATCTTGTAAATATAGTTAGGCTGTGCTAGTATTTTGTTATAAGAAGTCGATAATTTTTTTAGAAAGGAAATTATAAAGAAGATGGATGATTATTCTAATGATAATGAAAAAACTAGAGTAAGTGTTCCTAAAAAACTTATTAAAGAATACCTTTTACCGATTGAAGATATAACTGATTATAGTGTGGTCTTAATAAATGATATGTGGGCAGATGTTATTGTTGAAGAAGATGGTTCTTTGTCTACTGAAACAAATGATCTAGCGTTAATTGGTTATTTAAAGAAAAATCAAGTTAGTGATTACATATACATCAATGAAAAAGACTTTATTCTGAGAACTATCACAAAAAAAGACTGTAATTTACTAAATAAGTGGCATAATGATACTTCGGTTATGAAAAGACATGGTTTTCCATGTGGCTATCAAACAACTCTTAAAGATACACATAAATTCATAGTAGAGCGTATATCATCAAAATCACATGTATTTATTATTGAGAAGAACAATGTTCCTATAGGAGTTACTAGTTATAATATTCAAAATAAAGAAGCGATAATACATTTAGTTATCCATGATCTAGAGTATATCAACCAAGAATTAAAAATAAACCTAACTAAATTCATTATGAGTTATCTAGAAAAATTATTTTTAATAAAATCATTTATTGTAGAAATCCACGAATTAGATAGTTTTAATAAAAAAATATTTGAAGAACTAGGATTTAAACCTACTGAAAAAATTACTTGGAGGAGTTTTCCTGATTTAGAACAAAATTCATACATTTACAAAAAAACCGCTAATTTAAATAATTAGCGGTTTTAAAACTTTTATATTTTTGTTATTTTTAGAATAAATGGAATGTTAAGAAAATTACTGCGAATAAAGAAGCTACAAGACTTACAACTGTAATTTGAGTGTTGATTGATGGGCCAGCAGTATCCTTGAAAGGATCACCGACTGTGTCTCCAACAACAGCTGCTTTATGAGCGTCTGAACCTTTTCCGCCATGATGGCCGGCTTCGATGTATTTTTTACCGTTATCCCATAAACCACCACTATTAGACATGAACAATGCAAGGAGAACACCGGAAACTATATTTCCAGCTAAGAAGCCACCTATTGCGTGAACACCACCGATTAAGCCAACGATTATAGTGATTATTATAGCAAAAGCCCCTGCTGGAAGAAGTTCTTTAAGAGCACCTTCAGTTGCGATATCAATACATTTATCTGATTCAGGCATAACACCTTCCAAACCTTCTTTGAGACCAGGTATTTCGTCAAATTGTCTATGGATTTCCGCAACCATTCTTTCAGCGTTTTTATTTACTCCTAGCATCAATAAACTAGAGAAAACTGCAGGCACAGCAGCTCCTATTAATAATCCAAAAAATACCGCTGGATTCATAATATCAAAACCTTCAATACCGGCTACCCCTAGTTCTATAGCTGCGTCATTAACCTCACTTATAAATGCAGCTAATAGAGAAATAACAGTTAAACCAGCAGCTGCTATCGCAAAGCCTTTAGTAACTGCTTTAACAGTATTACCAGCTGAATCAAGTTCATCAGTAATTCTAATTACATCTTCACCTAATCCACCCATTTCAGCTAATCCTCTAGCGTTATCTACAATAGGACCATAAGCATCGTTAGATATTATCATTCCTACGATTGACAACATACCAACAGCTGCAATTGATATTCCGAATAAAGCATAACCATCACCCAATGGTGCGGCTATTTTGTATGATATAAAAGCGGAAATCGCAATACCTATCATAGCGGGTAGAACTGATAAGAAACCATAAGATGTACCAGATATGATAGTTAATGCAGGTCCGCTCTCACTTGCTTTAGCAACTTTTCTTACCGGTGTTTTTTCATCATTTGTAAAATAGTCAGTAGTAATACCAATAATAACGCCTACTAATAATCCTAATACAGTGACTATATATAAACGCCATTCAAACTTAAATAAAAACGTCGCTAACAAAGTTAATACTGCAAAAATTCCAGTTGTAATATAAGTGCTAAGATTAAGTGCTCTGGTAGGATTTTCTTTTTTTCCCATTTTAGCAAAAACAACACCTATTATTGAGGATAACAAACCAAGTGCAGCGAAGATGAAAACCATCTCTACATTATGAGAGTTTGAAGCCGAATCAATTGAAGCAGCCATTACTAAAGCGGCTGCTAAAGAAGCCACATGAGAGTCAAAAAGGTCCGCTCCCATACCGGCTACATCACCAACATTATCGCCAACATTATCCGCAATAACTGCTGGATTTCTAGGATCATCTTCCGCAATTCCTAACTCAACTTTACCAACTAAATCAGCACTAATATCAGCTGTTTTTGTGTAAATGCCTCCACCAGCTTTTGCGAATAAAGCTAATGATGAAGCTCCAAAACTAAACCCTAAAAGCATTGTTGGATTTTCAGTGATCCAGAAGAATAAAGCTACTCCAAGTAAACTTGATCCAACAACAGCCATACCCATTACAGCTCCACCTCTAAAACCGTTTAAGAAACTTGGAGCGATACCTCTTGTGGCAGCTTCAGCAGTTTTCTTGTTAGCTATTGTAGCTACAAAAATACCAATTTTTCCTGCCATTCCACTGAACACTGTACCAAAGACATAAGCTAAACTCATCGCAATATTATTACTTAAAATTGCATTAAAATCAGGTTGATTCCAAATTGGTTTTGGTAAAAATACTAAAATCAATATGAAAGCTACACCAGCGAACTTAGCTAATATGGTGTATTCTTTTCTTAAAAAAGTATTAGCCCCACTCTTGATTAAATCGCTAATAGTTTTAATTTTAACATTACTACTATCTTGCTTTTTAATCCACAAGTAAAGCCAACCGGCCATTAAAAAAGCAGCCAAAGAAATAACAATACTAAAAACAATTGCCAAAGTAAGATTCATTTAATTCACTTTCCCTTCATATAATTTGTGATTTTATACACATTATAGCACAGTCGTAAAACAAATTAAATAAACCATCTAGAACTTATTTATTTATCTTTTTTTGAACTAAAACCTCTTTAGTTTGATAATAATAAAATTTTAGTTTATAATAAAAATAAATGGAGGAGATGACAATGAAAAAGAAGTTTTTAAATTTGCCAAAAGGAACCCAAAATATCATCAAATATGCTTTAATTGCTATAACTACAATTTCTTTAATTGTATTTTACTCAACCTCAAATAAAGCTGAACTTGAAACGATTAATACTATTTTTAGTTTTATTTTCGTAGTTTCAATTATCTTTTTGATTGTAGCCTATGTATGGACAAAACCAAAAAAACTTGAAGAGGAGACTAAACAGGATACTTTGTCAAAAGACTATAGAGATGTTTTTCCTGTTTTTTTTGATAGCTATATCTTAAAGTGGAAATATAATATTGATTTAGCTTTACCTCAAAACTTTTCAGTTATAAAACCAGGAAATCAAGATAACCTCATTTTCAATGAGGAGCCAAATAACGAATATGACGAAGAGACAATAGCACTTTATAAAGATAAGTCTTTACTTGGTTATCTTTATAAAGGTAATATCAGAGATATGGTTAAAAAATATTTTTTTAAATCAAAGGATTATAAACCAGTAATGATTATTAATAAAGTAGATGAAGAAAATAAGTCGATAGAAGTAGCTCTTGCATTTTATAAATATATCGATTTAGATAATTCTAATAAAGTGAAAACTATTGAAACAAAGATTTACAATAATTATGATAAAGAAGAGTATGAAGAACGATTAGATGCCCAGTTAGATTTAGAAATCAATGATATTCTTATAGTTGAAGAAGATTCATATGAGGGATATGTTTTATTAGATAGTCAATATAATGAACTCGGCAAAGTGAATGAAAAAGTAGAAGAAGAGATTGATTATTTCATAGAGTTTAAATCGGGATATATAACCTGTAAAGTAAAAAATATAGAAGAAGATGATTTTGGCAAACCTAAAGTGAATATATCAATATATTTAATTGACAAAAATTTTTAATTTTTTCCATTAAACTGAGTAATAATTACATATACTAGTAATACTGTAAATAAAGACAAGGGTTTTTATAATAGCTATGGTATAATATAAATGTAGCTAGTTTTTATATACTATTTCTTGAATTCTTATTTTAAAATCCAAAAATAGATGTGATAGCATACAGAAATGAGGATATATATGCCTGCCTTCTACATTATCACTAAGGATGGATTCTTGAAAAAGTATTACACGGGACAAGAACTATTGTCTAATGAGACAAATACTAGTCAACCACTTTTTTCAGACTTTTTAAGAAAAGCCTTAGTATTCAATTCCGTTTTAGAAGCTTCTAATACAATTATAAACAATAAGTTAATTAATTGTTTTGTTATAAATCAATATGGACAAATCGAAAATTAATATATAAAAACTAGAGAAAAAAGCCATTTATGGCTTTTTTTAATTTAGATAATTTTATATTTATTAAAAATACAATTACATTTACTTAGGTTTTTGATATAATGAATCTAATGTTTATATTTTTTGATTTATATAAAATAATACTCTTATAGGTGGTTTGATTGATTATGAAGAAAAAGGTAATTAAATACATACTGATTTTGTTTATATTAATAGCTTCTTTAACATTTTCCTCATGCTTAGGTAGAAAATATAGCGATAGCACAAATCCTCATGAATACCTTGAATTTGAATTGTTAGAGGATGATACATATCAAGTGAATGGTTTTTCTGGATTATCCGTAGAGAATTTAGTTATTCCCTCAACTCATAAAAACAAACCAGTAACAGTCATTAAGGATCATTCTTTTCAAATGAAAAGAGGTATTTGGGGTGGTAAATACAGTTTACCTATTAAATCATTAATTATTGAAGAAGGGATTTTAAAGATTGGTGATTTAGCTTTTTACGAAATAGAACTTGAAACAGTTACTTTAGCTTCAACAATTCAACATATCGGCGCGGAAGCTTTTGCTTATAATCCTAGTAATTTCAGTTTACCCAAAGATATTAATTACATTGGAGAAGGGGCGTTTTTCAGTACTGATTTAAGTGGGAATATAATATTAGACAATGTTACAGTCAAAGAATTTGCTTTTGGAAATACTTCAGTTACATCGGTAGTATTTAAAAATGGTTTTTCTGAAATTCCAATAAGCATATTTCATAGCTGTTCATCTTTAGTTAGTGTTGTTTTTCCTGATAACTTAAAGATTATTGGAGATAAAGCTTTTTCTGATTGTTTTAACCTTAAAGAAATAAACTTACCTGATTCTTTAGAAGAAATAGGAGAACTTAGTTTTAGTAATACAGGTCTTGAAAATCTTGAAATTAAAGATTATGTTTTTGTGAAAAGAGGAGCTTTTAAAGACAACACTGAACTTAAACATATTACTTTTATTGGTGTATCTACAACTTTTGAAGATGATTCTTTCGGCGATTGTATTAATCTTTCTTCAATTGATTTTGGAAATTTAGCATATATAAATCCAGCAGCTTTTAGAAACTCTTCTATTGAAAACCTAAGTGTGGCAAGCGAATCTAAATATGATGTGATAAATAAAGCTTTAGCATTAGAGATTAATGAAGAAAAAAAGCTTATCATTGGTTCAAGCGACTTCAGTGATTTTGATGCTTTTTCATCTATCGGTAGTTATGCTTTTTCCGGTAGAAGTTTTTCTAACTTAATTGTTCCAAATAATATAATTCAAATTGATCCATATGCTTTTAGTTTTTCAAGCATTACTGATGCGACAATTAATTCAGATATAATTAGTGAAAATGCTTTTTATTACTCTTCTTTAGAATCATTGAGGATATCTTCAAGAATTATTGAACAAAATAGTTTTTATTATGCCTCTAAGTTTAAAACACTTTATTTAGATGAAGGTTGTGAAGAAATAGGTAGTAAAGCTTTTGTATGTTGTTTTGAACTTGAAGAACTTTACTTACCAAGCTCACTTAAATTAATTGATACAGGAGCTTTTCTTCAATGTCATGGGTTAAAGAAAGTATATTATGCATTAGAAGATGGAGAACCAGCTGATATGTATGCGGGAAGTTTCATAATATATATCTCTAATATGGTTGATTCTAATTCTCGATTAAATGTTAAAATAAATGATGATTTTGTTATTTATGTTAATCAAGAAGTTTATGAATCTTGCATATTTACGTGGAGTGATATGCCAAATGATGAATTATATATATATACGGATAATTTAAAAGATTTTGTGAAAATCAAATAATATTAATACTTTTTTTAGGAGTTTAAATTATCTTAAAAATATAAATGGTATAATTATAAGTGATTATTTATAAGAAAATTAAAGGGTGATTTAAGTATGAAAAAGAAATTAACTAAAGAACAATTGATTAGAATTCTTTTAATTGTATCAATTCTAAGTGTTACAGTTATAGGAATATATTTTTTAGGAAAGATATCATCAGGATTTTTTGGTGTGATTTCTCAAGCGGCTAAAAGTGTCATAATCCCATTCTCTATTGCTTTTCTCTTGAGTTATTTGATTGCGCCACTAGCGGATTTTTTTGAAAAAAAGTTGAAGATAAAAAGAAGTATAAGTATCATTTTTGCGATTGTTATTGGAATGATTTTCGTTTTAGGCTTACTATCAATAACTCTTACTTTTATTATTACACAATTAATAACAGTGATTGTTAAACTTGTAGATATTCTTGATAACGAGACTATGAGAAGCTTTTTTGATACTATTATGCAATTGATTGAAAAAAGTATCGATTTTAATAATTTAATTTCGGTTGTAGCCGAATTTGAAGAATATGGTTTAACTACAGAAGTTATTCTTAATGGATTTGGTACAGTATTTTCTAGTATCAAATCAGGAGCTAGTGCTTTGATAAGCATAGGATTTACATTTATTTTAACTCCTGTATTCTTGTACTATATGGTTAAAGATCGCTTAGTTATTTTTGATGGAATACTTCACGTGTTTCCTGAAAAATCACAAGAACATTTAAAAAACTTAGCTATAGGCAGTAATAAAGTTATTAAAGGGTATTTTGTGGGACAAGGAATGATAATAATCTTTATTACAATTTTCTTTACTTTGAGCTATGTTATATTATCGTTTTTCATTCCTGGATTTAGTATTTTACACGCATTGTTATTTGCGTTGATTATGGGCCTTTTCAGCATCTTTCCATACATTGGTGTTTGGATTAGTATGGCAATGCCAATTATGTTATTCTTGACCCTTCATTTTGAAGCTACTGACCCAGGATTAGTTTATATAATTGGAATTATTATGGTTTTGGTATTAAATATTATCGAACAATTATTAGAAAGTACAATAATACAACCAAAAGCTTTTTCTAAACAAGTTCAAATTCATCCTTTAGCTGTTTTATCTAGTTTTCTATTCTTTGGAGCTGTATTTGGACTAGTTGGTTTAATCTTAGCGGTTCCAATAGCAGGTACTATAAAAGTAGTCGCTAAGTACTTTAAAGAGTTAAATCAAAAGAAGAAACATAAACCTAAAAAAGAATTAAACTAAAAAAAGAAAAGATGCCAGTAGACACATAAGAAGTATTATGTGAAACTCTAGCATCTTTTTTTAATTAACTTTTTTAAGCAGCTGGGACAACGGCTCCCCCATAATTAGACTTTATCCATTGTTGGACTTCATTTGATTGTAAAGCTTTTATTAATGCTTGAACAAACTCATTATCTTGATTGTTAGTAGTACTAACAAGAATGTTCACATAAGAAGACTCACTACCTTCAAGAATAATACTATCAGTTAATGGGTTCAAACCATTGTCTAAAGCGAAGTTTCCGTTAATAAGAACTGCATCACCTTCTGAGTTATTGTAGTTTGTGAATAATAATTCAGCGGCTACTTCAAAAAAAGTAATTGTATAGTCTGATGTAAAAAGGTTTGGAAGATTATTTACTGTAGAATTAATAATATCTTCCATGTTTACACCAGAATTGATTGTAATGATATTATTTTCAGCTAAAACCCCTAAAAGTCTAGGCCTATCTGTTGGAGAGTTTGATATGATGATTTCTAAAGTGTCTGGTAATTCGGAAATAGAAGAATACTCTTTAGAATAAAGGCCTATTGGTTCAATGTGAACACCACCGACATTTACGAAATCATAATCATACTCATCGATTTGTTCTTCAAGATAAGGAATATGTTGGAAGAAGTTCGCAATTAATTCTCCGGATGCAAGCGCTGAGTTAGGTAAGACATAGTCTGTAAACTCGATAATTTCAAACACATAGCCTTGTTCCTCTAGTATTGGTTTTACATGTTCAAGAATTTCTTTATGGGGAATGGGTGAAGCACCTACTTTGTATACTTGTTCATTTTGACAACCTGTAAGGGTAATTATAGTTAATAATGCAATTATTGTGATAATTTTTTTCATTTTTTTCTCCTTTTTATTTTATTGTTATTTTTTTGACGACCATGTCGCCGATTAGTTGAATCAATAATATCAATAGTACTATTAGTAATGTTGCGATGATGGTAACACCTATTTTATTTCTAGCATAACCATATAAATAAGCGAGATTTCCTAGACCACCAGCGCCTATAGCTCCAGCGATAGAAGTATAGCCAGTTATGGCGATAGAAGTTACGGTTATACCTCTTAATAGTGAAGGTAATGCCTCCGGAATAATTATTTTTGTTAAAACTTTTGATTTTTTCGCTCCAAAAGAAAGTCCTGTTTCTTGTAAGGTTTTTCCGATTTCATGAAGTGAATTTTCTACTAGTCTTGCATAAAATGGGGTAGCCCCTATTATTAGAGCTGGTAAAGCAGCAGTGGGACCTAAAATAGTTCCAATAATAATTCTAGTAAATGGTATAAGCAAAACTATGAGAATTAGAAATGGAATACTTCTTAAACTAGATGTGATGATTGATAATGTTTTATATATTGTTTTATTTTCCCATAAACCATCTTTATCAGTAACGTAGAGAATAGATCCAAGAATAAGCCCAAATATAAATACGAATACTGTGCTTAATATTGTCATATATAAAGTATCTAGTAAAGCTTTTAGATATTCACTTATCTCTAAATTAAACAACATAATCTATCACCACCTTTTTGTCTTTTAGAAAATCAATTATTTCTTTTTGTTTGTCTTCAGCTTGAATGACCATTATCCCTTTTCTATGAGGTGTAATGTTTGCGTAAATAATTGAGATATCGATGTTTAAGATATTAATCATATCCGCAATAATATTTTCTTGAACTAAACTCTCATCAAACTTTAAAAGTAATAAATCTTTAGAGTTATAAAGCTTGCGAATATATGATAAATCAAGTCCGACTTCTCTTACAAACGCTTGTGTTTGAGGGTGTTTAGCTTTGAATAATATATCATCTAATATACCGCTTTCTACTATTTCTCCGTTTTGCATAACAGTTACAGTATCGCAGATTTCTTTTATTACAAGCATATCGTGTGTTACTATCAAAACATCGATATGATGTTCTTTAGAGATTGTTTTGATAAGAGTTAGAATTTGAGCGGTTGTTATTACATCTAAAGCACTTGTTGGTTCATCGCATATTAATAATTCAGGTCTATTAATTAATGCTCTAGCGATTCCTACTCTTTGACGTTGCCCTCCTGAAAGTTGAGATGGGTACCGGTTATGATAATCTTTTAAACCAACCTCATTTAACAAGTCCTTTGCATAGTTTATATCTTCTAAAGTATGTTTTCTTTGAATTGATATTGGTAAGAGAACATTTTCTAAAACAGTTTTTCTAGATAATAAATGATCAGTTTGAAAAATCATACCAATTCGTTTTCTTAACATTCGAGTAGATTCCTTATTTAACTTTTTTAAATCAGTATATTCAAAAACACTTAAATTTCCTTCATCATAAGTTTCAAGAGTGTTGATAAGCCTTATCAATGTGCTTTTGCCAGCACCACTTATGCCTATAATGCCGTGAATTAATCCCTTTTTAAAATCAATTGAAACATTCTTTAGCGCGATTTCATCGCCGCTATTTTTGTATTTTTTTGAGATATTCTTTAGTGAAATCATCTTTCTTTCCTCCTTTTAAACGTAAAAAAAAGTCCTTTACACAATTAATATGTAAAGGACAAGAATTTATACTCGTGGTACCACCTTTTTTCGTGAATAATTCACATTATTCACCTCTTCAAGTACTCAACCAAAATAGGAATCTATACTCTAATGCTTTAACGGGCATACCCGATTAATCCTACTAAAGCAAAGTTTTTCAGATTAACAACTCATCTAGATCATGTTCGTTGATTATTACATGCCTCTTTTTCACCAATAAGAAGCTCTCTAAAATGTTTTTCATCAACTACTCTTCTAGGTCATAGTCTTTGATATTAAACAAAATTATAGCAGTGGGGAATGGTTTTGTCAACAGATTATTCTTATTAAACTAAATGATAAGGCTTTCAAATAATTTCACTAAAATATCACATTATTTTTGTTGATAATGTTTAGGTGATTTGATATAATTATTTCATCCGACCGACCGGTCGGTCGATGAAAGAGAGCGTGAAAATATGAGCAAATATAGTGTTAAAAGACCAATTACAGTTTTGATGGGAATATTGATAGTTATTGTACTGGGAATTTACTCGGTTACTAAATTACCGCTATCACTTTTTCCGGATATTAATCTTCCATACGTAGTTACAATTACTACCTATGCTGGTGAAAATCCGGAAACAATCGAAAGAGAAGTTACAGAGAAAATTGAAGCTTCGGTTCAGACAATCGGTAATTTTTCTGAAGTACAATCGATGAGTTATGATAATTTTGCAGTATCGATAATAACTTTCGCTGAACAAACAAATATGGATACAGTAGTAATTGAGATGAGAGAAAACATAAATAATATCACTTTTTCAGAAGGTGTTGGCAATACAAGAATTCTTAGAATTTCTCCAGACATGTTACCGGTAATGACAATTACCTTATCAAATGTTTATGATGAAGATCTAACAGATGAAGAGATACTTATTAAAAACACAGAATGGATTAATACTGAGATTCTTGATGAGTTAAATAGTATTGAAGGTATAGCTGATGTTAGTATATCAGGTGCTTCAGATACTATTTTTCAAATAGATTTAGATGAATCAGTTGTTTCTAGTTTCGGGTTAACTCAAAATGAAGTATTATCAATAATCGAACGACAGAATGTCGGAGGATTAATTGGTGTTGCTTTAGATAACGGAGAAATAAGAATGGTTTATCTAGGAGATGAACCAGAAACTATTGAAGAAATAAAGAATTTACCAGTTTTAAATGATGCAGGAAACATAATTACTTTAGAAGATCTTACAATTGAAAACGGAATTAAATATATCAATTCCGCTGAAGAAAGTTATTCAAAGATTAATGGTCGTCAAGGAATTCAAATTTCTTTTCAAAAACAAAGTGATGTAGGAATCACGGATGCAACGGAAAAGATTTATGCTAAGTTAGATAGTGTCTTAGAAAACTATCCAGATGCAGAATATTTAGTTTTACTTGATCAAGGAGAATACATTAATCAATCTATAAGTACAGTTTTACAGAACATAATTATTGGTGGTTTATTAGCGATTGCAATTCTGTTTGTTTTCTTAAGAAACATTAAACCAACAATTATAGTTGGTTTGGCTATACCTATCTCTGTAATAGCTGCTTTTATGTTGATGTATTTTACGGATGTTTCTTTAAACTTAGTATCTATGGGCGGGTTAGCATTGGGTATTGGTATGCTTGTAGATAATGCGGTGGTAGTAATTGAAAATATTTATCGGATGATCAATGAAGGTAAAACTAAAAAAGAAGCAGCGATAGAAGGTGCTAAAGAAGTAGCGGGAGCTATCACAGCTTCTACCCTAACAACTGTAGCGGTATTTTTACCGATAGTTTTCGTAGAGGGTATGATTAGTGATGTGTTTATTTCGATGGCTTTAACAATTGCTTATTCCTTAGGTGCCAGTTTGATTATATCATTAACCTTAGTTCCTTCAATGAGTGCTAAATTCTTAGATGATCAACACATCAAAAAAGAAGGAAAAATTATGGCTAAGATGAAATCTTGGTATCAGACATCCGTACTATTTACTATTAAACATAAAATTATTACTTTAGCAGTTGTTTTCTTATTGTTATTTGGAACTTTTGCTTTAGTTTATAGTAAAGGATTCGTACTTTTGCCAAGTTCTGATGAAGGAACAATTAGTATAAGTATCGAAACTGAAGGATTAACAAGCTTCCAAGGAAAAGCAGAACTAGCAGATTATTTAACAGAAGAAATTATGACTATTGAAGACGTAGAAACAGTCTCAGGCAGTGTTGGGGCTAATGCCTCAGGATTTCAAATGATGAGCATGATGTCTAGCGGCGAAGATATTTCGTTGACAATAAATTTAAAAGATAATCGTAAAAATTCAACTTTGGAAAATGAAGTTATTATTAGAGATATTGTGGAAAACATTGATTACTCTAAGCTAATCGATATATCAGCTAATGATATTATTGATTATGAAGTTTCAGCTCAAAATTCTACTATGTCATTAGCTGGTACATCTGGAGTTAATATTAAAGTTAGCGGTTATGATTTATTAACTTTAGAAAAAATAGGGAATGATTTAGTAGAAATACTTGAAAATATCGAGCACGTTGAAGATATTTCTAACGGTATCGATCAAGGAGCCGATCAGGTTAAAATAACTGTTGATAATAACGTTGCGATGGAATATGGTTTAACTAATCAAGATGTTTTAAATAATTTAAACTATTTATATAAGAACTTAGAAAGCATTACATCATCAGAAACACTTTCTGTTGAAATTGAAGGTGTTGATTATGATATCGAAATTCCTAATGATACAATAGGTGATATTAATTTCAGTGTATTTGGGGATTATCTTACATTTTTAAGTGGTGTAATGTTGTTTGATCAATCCACTCAAGCTATGATTGATAAGTACATCGAAGAAAATGATGTAAGTATTGAATCAGGAAATAGCGTTTATCTATATAACGCTGTCTTACCTACTTATCAAGTAGGCGACCCTATAGTATTTATCATTAACCCATTCTTACGTATTAACAATGATCAAGAGATTATTTTTGATCCAATGAACATGGCTTTGCCAACACTTTCATCACTGGCATTAGCGCCTTTGTATAATCTGGAAAACACTGAGGATAGTGTAACAATTGTAGAGAAAGTAACTGGTTTTGCGACTATAAACACTGATGGAAATCAAAGATATATCAATGTAACAGCTGCGATTGAAAAAGATTATAATGTAACTTTAGTTTCTAGTGAAGTAACGCAAGCGGTTGAAGAATATATGGATAATGATTTTAAAGATTATGGATTAGGATATGACATTAACCTACAAGGAGAAAATGAAGAAATCCTTGATGCGATGGGTGACTTAGCTTTAGCAGCTTTAGTGGCTATTCTATTAGTTTATATGGTTATGGCAATTCAGTTCCAATCACTGGTTTATCCATTGATCATTCTTATGACTATTCCGTTAGCTTTTACTGGAGGATTAATCGCTTTATTAATCGCAGATATGAATCTTAGTATGGTTTCATTAATGGGCTTTATTATTTTAATTGGTATAGTCGTTAATAATGGTATTGTATTGATTGACTATATTAATAAGTTAAGAGAAAAAGGCTATAAGATTAAAGATGCTATAGTTGAAGCTGGTAAAACTAGATTAAGGCCAATTTTAATGACTGCACTAACAACTATTTTAGCTTTAATAATGACAGCGATTGGATTTGGTGAAGGTTCAGAGCTATTACAACCTATGGCTGTAACAGCGATTGGAGGACTTATTTACGCGACTATTCTTACTTTGGTGGTAGTTCCTACAGTTTACGCAATGCTAAACCGTAAAAAGATTAAGGAAGAAGGTCAAGTAAATGCAATCAACGAGGGATAGAATTCTTGATGCGACTATTGGTTTTATTAAGATTGATCCTAGTTTAAATCAAGTGTCGATTTCTGATATCGCAAAAATCGCAGATATCGGAAAATCGACAGTATATGAGTATTTTGAAAATAAAGATGCGTTAATTGAAGAAGCTTATTTTCATTTGCTAGATAAGTATCACACTATTCTTATATCCAAGATAGAAAACAAGACTTTTAAAGAGGCGATGATTGAACAACTTTCTAAAATTCTAGAAGTAATGGAAGATGTAAAAATAATAATGGAAGTTATTATGAATACTACAACAAAATTAGGGTTTTTAAGGTTCAATCCTTGTTCTGAAAAAATTGAGCTAATACAAAAAAACATGACAGATAGATTTAATGATATTTTCAAATTAGGTCTTGTTAATGGTGAGATTAGTATTGATGACAGACCATACCGCTCTAATGTAATTCAATCAATAATCAGCGGGTTAATGTTCCAATATGTTGATAATAAAATCGATATTAAAAGAGACGAACTATTAGAACTAATCTATAATGAAATCTATCGGACTTTATAAAAAAAATACATAAAAAAAATTGTTCAACTTAAAGTTGGACATTTTTTTTAAAAATATATTTCAAAGAGAAATTATTCGTTAAAAATTTATTCTAGTAAAACTCGTTTAAATGTGGTAAAATCAATCTACATGACAAAAAGGAGAGAACAATGAAAAAATTACTTGCAAGCTTTATTATTTTAGCATTTTCGTTGGTGCTAATTGCCTGTGATCAATTGACCACGAAAACAACGAATCCTGTTTCAACTGATATTTCGAGCAGTGAAGTTTCTTCAACTACTACTACATTAGACGGAAGTAGTACTTCAGGAACTGTCACTACAAATAGTACTGTTACTACAATTGAAAGTACAATAACTACTGAAACAACTGCTCAAGAAACGACAACTACTGAAGAGTTAAAAGTTATTACAATTAGTTTTGATTCAATGGGTGGAAGCAATGTAGATAGTCAATCAATATATTTAGGTGAATATTTAGACCTTGTAATACCGATTAAAGATGGATATACATTTTTAGGATGGTTTACAGAAAATAATGAACCTATTTTCGGGAATACCCCTGTTGATGAAAGCATTACCTTGTATGCTCATTGGCAAGAAGTAAATAATGATTATTATGATGATTACTTAGATTTAAGTGTTGTTCATACAATGAATGATGGTGAAGAAATCGAAGTAAGCGGCGTTGTTTATTATATGACACAAAACGGATATTATATCCAAGATGATACAGCTAATCTATTTATTTTTACAGATAGAACAGCTCCAGATGTAGAGTTAGGATCTAGAGTTGTAGTAAAGGGTGAACTTACTACCTATAGAGAAGTAAAACAAATAAAGAATCCAGTTATATTAGAAACTAATCTTTTTGAACAAGAAATCAACCAAGAAGTTATAAACTATGAGTTTGGCGTGACTGATTTAGTTCCAGGAAAAGTTTATAGAATTACTGGAGAAGTAAGAATTGAAGGTACATATGATACAGCTTATTTATATGTAGGAAATCAAAAAGTAGCGGAAATCTACTATAAATCTTTAGAAAAATCTATCGAATCAATTAAAGCCTATCAAGGAGAAATCGTAACTGTAGATTTGTTATATTATGCAGTTGGAGATGAAGTAGAAAGATATGCTTTTCAAGGAAATCAATCGCATATTGATATAGCTGAACTTGAAGATTCTGAAGCGCTTGAAAAAGATGTTTTGAACTTACCAGAATCTAAGAATCTTTATAGTGATTATGATTTTGAAGCAGGTTTTTATGGTTCTACTTATGAAGTTGTTTTTGTAAGTGAATCTTTAAAGGATTATGTAAGTTTCCTTAATTCTAAATTGCTTGTTACAAGACCTGAAGAAGCGACAGGGGATATATCTGGATATATCCAAGTAAGAGTAAGTTTGAATGATGAAGTTCCTATGGTTGTTGATATTGATATCACTGTCAAAGCTTTAGGAAATGAAACTTCTGATTTAGCATACTATGATTCCGCTGAAGGTTTAAGCGGAATGGCACTTTTCAATGAGTTAAATAGAATCATTAATAATGGATTTAAACAATTGTCATATGATGATGCTAAATGGGTTTTAGAAGAGTCTGATCGTGATCCAAGTAATCCTAATAATGTGATTTTAGTTTATACTAGAGAATCAGTACCTGGAAAATGGAATTATCCAAATTGGAATAGAGAACATACTTGGCCACAATCAAAACTTTTAGCATCTGGTCAAAAAGCAGATATGCATAACTTAAAACCAGCCGATGTAGCTGAAAATAGCAGAAGAGGAAACTTGCCTTTTGGTTATATGAGCGGTAGTGGAGTTTATGAACCACATGATGATGTAAAAGGAGATGTCGCAAGAATTTTATTCTACATGGCGACGATGTATCCAGCCCTTAACATTGATAATTTAGGTGATTTAGATGTTTTGATGCAATGGCATATAATCGATCCTGTGGATGATTTTGAAAGAAATAGAAATGAAGTAATCTACAAGTATCAAAAGAATAGAAATCCTTATATTGATAATCCTGGCTATGTAGAATTAGTTTGGGGAATTATCGGATAAAATAAATTAAAAAAAGCCCTTAAAAACCTATGAAAGATTTTAAGGGCTTTTTCTTTTAAAGCTTAATAAGATTTTGATTAGCTGCTTTAAGTAGTCTATTCATAATAGCTTGGCCTAAGCCTTCGTAACTTACTGCTGGGATATAAATATAGTCAATATTCATTTCGTCCATCAATCTAAGCGATTTAAAAAGGTTTGTGGCTATTGATTCAAGATTATCTAAAGATCCAAGCTTAATTATTGTGTCTCCATTTAACATATCAGCGAATTCATCTGGACATAAGACAGCACACTTATTTTGTCTTTTATCAAAAAGTTGTTTTTGGATGTATTCAATGGTTTCTTCAAAACTGCCATCTATTAAGGTAACATTTCCTTTAGGAGCGTAATGTTTATATTTCATACCAGGAGATTTAGGAGCTAAACCATTTTGGACTTCTGTATGATTGATTATAGAGATATTTAATACTTTTTCAATCATATCTTTAGTTATTTTTCCAGGTCTTAAGATTGTAGGAATATCAACGGTAAGATCTAAAACAGTAGATTCTAAGCCGATATCAGTAGGGCCTCCATCGATAATAATCGATACTTTTCCATCGAAGTCTTCCAAGACATGAGAAAACAAAGTGGAAGAAGGTCTACCGCTGATATTTGCGGATGGAGCGCAAATTGGCACACCGCTAAGTTCAATAACTTTTTTTGCGGTTTTATGAGATGGAACTCTTATAGCAACTGTCTTCAGTCCACCTGTGACCACTGGTGAAAAAATACCTTTACTTTCAAAGACTAATGTTAATGGTCCGGGCCAAAAAGCATCCATTAAAATTTCAGCGTGTTTTGAAACATTATTAACATATTTGTATACATCTTTTGCTTTACTTAAATGTACGATTAATGGGTTATCGCTAGGCCTGCCTTTTACAGAAAATATTTTCTTAACAGCTGTTTCTGATAAAGCGTTAGCGCCGATTCCGTAAACAGTTTCTGTAGGGAAAACTACTAACTCATCATTTTCTAGATTGTATTTAATTTTCTTTTGAACTTCTTTTTTTTCTAAATCAGAAGTGCTGAATACAGTTGTTTTCATATTTTATCCTTTGAAATCATTTTTATGAGTTTATTTACTAAGAAACTTGTACTAATGTATTATACAATATTTTAGTGATAAAATAAAAGTTTTTTAGTTGGTAGTTAGTTATTATGATAAAATAGTAATGGATGTTAAACTAAAAAAATAAGAGGTAAATATGTTATTAATCAATCAAGTTAAAGTCAGTTTAAATGAATATGAGAAGTCTTCTGATTTAACCCCATATATAAAAAAATATTTAAGAGTAAATGAAGATAAGATTATAGAGTATAAGATTTTAAAAAAGTCTATTGATGCTAGAAAAAAAGAAGATATAAAATTAGTTTTTAACATTCTAGCGGAGGTTAAAAACGAAAGTTTTATTCTATCAAAAAAGATTTCTAATGTAACTAGATACAATGATGAAAAAAGTGAGATACCATATTTTAATTATGAGTATTTAAAAGATAAGAAAATAGCTGTTATTGGGTTTGGACCTGCGGGAATTTTCAGTTCTTTAACTTTTGCTAGAGCGGGAGTTAATGTGACTGTTTATGAACGCGGGGAAGAAGTTGATAAAAGAATTGAGACAATCAAGAAATTTGAGAAAGAAAGAATTTTAAACCCTGAGTCAAATATTCAATTTGGTGAAGGGGGAGCTGGGACTTACTCGGACGGTAAACTTACTAATAGAAAGAAAGATCCTTTATGGGAATGGCTGTTTGATGAATTTGTTAAAGCCGGAGCTCCTGAAGAAATTCTTTATGATTCAAATCCACATATTGGGTCTGATAAGTTGATAGGTATAGTTAAGAACATCCGTCAAGAGATTATCTCTTTAGGATCTACTGTTAATTTTAATTCTCGGGTTGAGCACATTATGCCCGATGATAAAGGCATAGTTTTAACTGTGAATGGTAAAACTGAGCATTATGACTACTGTATTTTAGCTATTGGTCATAGCAGTAGAGACACGATTGAAATGCTATATAACAATAATTGCGTAATTAATCAAAAGCCATTTGCGGTTGGATTTCGAATAGAACATAATCAAAAAATGATTAATAAATCACAGTTTGGTTTTGAAGAAACTAACTTATTATTAGGCCCAGCTGAATACAAGCTTACCTATAAAGCTAAAAATGAGAGAGGTGTTTATACTTTTTGTATGTGCCCAGGAGGGATTGTTGTACCTTCAGCCTCTGAAGAAGGATTATTAGTAACTAATGGCATGAGTGAGTATAAAAGAGACAAAGAAAATGCTAATAGCGCTTTAATAGTTACAGTTGATGAAAAAGACTTTGGAAGTCCTCATCCATTAGCGGGAATGTATTACCAAAGAGATTTAGAAAGAAAAGCTTACGCTTTAGGCGGTAAGAACTATAACGCACCTATTCAAAGAGTTGGTGACTTTATTTTGAATAAATCAACAGAAAAACTTGGTAGTGTTATACCAAGTTATCCTATTGGTATAACTCTTTCTAATCTGAGAAGTATTTATTCAGAGGAAATTAATGAAGCAATAATTGAAGCTTTAAAGAAAATGGGAAGAGACCTTTTTAACTTTGATCATGAAGATGCAATTTTAACTGGAGTAGAAACAAGATCATCCTCTCCAGTAAGAATTAAAAGAGATATGGAGTCTTTAGAAAGTATTTCATTTAAGCATCTATATCCTGCTGGTGAAGGCGCTGGATATGCCGGAGGAATTGTATCTGCGGCAATAGATGGTATAAAAGTAGCTTACAAGATTTTAGATAAAATAAGAAAATAAGTTTTTAAATTAAGCAAAAAAAAGGCCAAAAGGAAAATTACTTAGGGCCTTTACTTTATTTAAGAGAATATATTAATTAGCATAACGATTGCGGCTATTAAGTTAGTTAAAGCGAAGATGACTTTCAAATTTTTTGGTTTATTTCTTAAAGCTAATTTTCCACCAATCAAACCGCCTATTAAAGCTAAAATCACCAACGGAATCGCAAAATTTATATCAAAATTACCATTTAAACTATGGCCTAGTAATCCCATGAGTGCAGTTACAGCGACCATTGCACTTGATGTTCCAATAGCGATTTCAATTGGTATACCACATAGCATTACCATTAATGGTATTTTAAAGGCTCCACCGCTAATACCTACCGCTCCTGCGAAAAGTCCCACTAAAGCAGTTATTGGTAATGCAATCCATAGGTTAACTGTATATTTATATCCACCAAATTCTCTATGCCAGTAACCAAATCTTTTTGTTTTTGATATAGGTTTTTCTTTTACTTTTATCAACATAAAGATTGAAACAAGAATTAAACAAATCGCAAAAACAGTTTTTAATGAAGTTCCAGTTATTCTACTAGAAAAATAACCACCGACAAAAGCCATGACATCAGTAGCTGGATCTATAATTAAAGCCAACTTCCAATCTATTTTTTTGCTTTTCATAAAAACAAGCATAGCAGCTAAGCTGGTGGCTAACATAATAGCTTGTGAACTAGAAGCAGCCTGATGCATAGAAACTCCAGATAGCACTATCGCTATTACATAAAAATTACCTCCACCTTTGCCTACCATTGCCATGGTAATAGAAATAATTAAAATCGCAGCCATCAAAAAATATTCAGTCATTATCCTTCTTTTCCTATCTGTTTTTATTGACATTAGTCAATAACCACAAAGAAAATTTTACTCCTAAAAAAGGTAGAAGTCAATATCTAATTAATATCTACTAATCCTTTAAAAACTTTCTTGTTCTTTAAAAAAATTGTTATAATTATACTTGACAATAAATAACATATTAAATGAAAGGTATAAATTTTTATGGATAAAAACCAAGTTTTATTTGATAAAATAATTGATCTAGCAAAAAGAACTGAAAATGTCAGAGTAGTTGAGATGAATGGTTCTAGGGTTAATCCTAATATAACTAAAGACCAATACCAAGACTTTGATATTGTCTTTTATGTTAAAAATTTTAAAGCTTTTCTTAAAGATGAATCATGGAAAAATGATTTTGATAAGCCTCTTGTGTCTCAATGTTCTAAAGAACAGAGAGATTATGATGAATCATCTAACTCATATATCTATATGTTACAATTCTTTGATGGCACAAGATTAGATTTGAATATTGTAGATATAAAGAATATTGATAAAGCTATAAAGAAGGATTCTTTATCTAAGATAATTCTCGATAAGGATAATTATGGTTTTAACTCTAATCCTAATGAATCTAGTTATTATGTTGAAAAGATAAATGAAAAAGATTTTTCATTTACAGTTAATGAATTTTTTTGGGTTTTACCTTATGTAGCTAAAGGACTATCAAGAAATGAAGTGATTTATGCTTATAAGCATTTAAATATCATAAGGGAAGAACTGGATAATATACTTGATTGGTGGATAGGTTATAACCATGATTATAAGATTTCTGTTGGAAAGATGAAAAAAAAGTATAAAGAGTTACTACCAAAAGAGATTTATGAAAAATACTTAAATACGTATGCTAGTATTAAAATAAATAGTATTAAATCTGGCTTATTTCAAACTTTAGAGTTATTTGACTGCTTTTCTAGAAAACTAGCTGATATCTATGGATATTTTTATGATAGAGCTTTATATGATAAGATGCTTTATTTTCTTTCAGAAAATTACAATTTAGCCAAATAAAAAAAGGAGACTTTACTGTCTCCTAATAAAGATTTTTTAAAACTATTTTTTCGCAAATTGCATTACCGAATAAAGAGTAGAACTAACAGTGCCTAAAATAGCGAATATTAAAGCTAAGATTGATCCGATAGCTAAATTAGCACCTTCATAGCTAAATGTGGTATCTGAACCCATTACGCTTAAAGTAGCTGTTGTGTTATTAGCCATTGTTGAAATCAGGATAATTGACAAAATAAAAACAATTGTTAAAACTATTCCTAATATCGATTTTACTGTGTTTGTTTCTTGATTTTTCATACCATAAATAGCTATCCCTATCGTTAATAAAGCAGGTAAGAAAAATGCTATGAAGTTTAGAAAACTAAAATTAACATCCGCACTCGCAAAACCAGCTATTGAAGCTATTTCGCCGCCGAAAATGGCTTCTAAACCTGTCATAATCGCTTGATCATTAATAGACAAAACTGTAAATAAAGCCGAAAACAATAAAAACAGACTAAAGACTAATGAGACTAAAGGTAAAAACTTTTGTACTTTAATTATCATTTGTTTACCCTCCTATGAACACATTATATAAAAAAATAACTAAATATTCAAATAAATCGGTTTATTTAAAAAGATATTTTTAAAAACTAAATATGTTTAAATAATTTTTGGTATAATTAAGGATAAGATAAAAAAATATAACTATTAGGAGCTAAAAGAATGTTAGTGGAAAAAATAAAAATAAATTATAAGTCTAATAGTTCATACCCTTTTAATCTTGAACTTTTTAAAAAAGACATTGAGCTTGATGTGAATTCTCCAGTCACAATAATTTTAGGTGAAAACGGTAGTGGCAAATCTTCTTTATTAAAACTAATTCAGGAAAAACTGAATCTGGTTAAAATACATATCCCTGGGAATTTTGATGATCATGAAGAAGTTGATAGCAGAAGTGTAGCTATTTTTCCGAATTTCGGAAAAATTAAAGGTTTCTTTTTTGAAAGCCTAACTTTTGTTAACTATATTGAATATATTAAAAAAGAAATCATAGACTCTAAAGAACATATTAAAAGAATAGATGTTGAATATAAGAAAAGATCTAATTATGCAAAAATAATGGCTAAGACACCATATAATAGAACAATATCAGAGTTGGAAAACATGTATTCAGTTGATTTAGCTAAATCTTCTCACGGCGAAGCTTACTTAGACTTTTTTGCCTCAAGAATTAAAGATAATCAACTCTATCTTTTAGATGAACCAGAAACACCACTTTCTGTTCAAAATCAACTTACTCTCACAGCTATGATAATTGAAGCTACTAAAAGAAATTGTCAGTTTATAATAGCTACTCACTCTCCGATACTACCAGCTATCCCAGAAAGTATAGTCTATGAAATTAAAGACAATAATTTTATTAAATCAAACTATGATTCTATTGAAAGTATTAAGATGTTGAAACAGTTTCTAAATAATAAGGAACAATTTTTAAGATATTTAAAAGATTAATCGTTTATTAAATAAGAAGATGGTTATAGAGTAATTGAATCTTTGACTTCATTAGACTATTATAATTTTTAATCAAAAAACACAACTTTTTAAATGTTGTGTTTTTTTTAGTGTTTAATGTTTCTTATAATAGTCTAGGATTTGTTCATGTTGGAAAGAGAGGTACTATATACCGATGTATTAACTCTTTTTATAAAATACAGAAAAATATGATTAAACTCTAAAATTTTTTTTCTAGACCTCTATTAAATTATACATGTATATGATAATATTATCTAAACTATAACAATAGAGCTGGAGGCTACTATGAACAAAAAATTACAAATTTCTTTAGTCTTTGTTTTTTTACTATTTGGACTGCTTGGATGTGATTTTTTAAATTTTAATGGAACTACTGACGCTACTGAAGGAACTGTGATTACGACTACAGGAGATATCAATAGTTCAAGTAATGACCAAACTATGGTCAAAGTAACTTTTGTTGAAAACATGGGGACTGATGTTGAAGATTTAGTTATCAGCCCTGGAAGTATGATTCAAGAACCAGCTGTTTCTAGAATCGGTTTCATCTTTGGAGGCTGGTTTACTGACTCAGGTCTAACAAAAGAGTTTGATTTTAAAACACAAGTTAATGAAGATTTAACATTATATGCTAAATGGTCTTTAAAGACGTTAAAAGTAAGTATTAATTTCGTATATGGTGAAGTGATTGAAATTACCATTCCATATGGGATTACACCAGCTGATTTTGAAAACTATTTAGATGAAGACTTACTTGAAGGATTTGCGGGATTTTATTTAGATTCTGGTTTTACCATTCAAATATCTCCTGATCAAGTTGTAACAACTGATTTAGAAGTGTTTGTTAAAGATTCAGATATATTATACATAGGCTATAATAATATATCAGAACTTGATGTAACTATGTTGTTCAATGAATACGCTTTAACTATTGATGGACAATTATATACTCTAGATTATGATATGGATAGTGGAACGTATTTTGATTTTGAAAAAGAAAGATTTGTAAATGTCTATCTAAACATCAATGATAAACTCGATTTAGAGTTTCAAGAAGTAATAGTAGATGTAATTGCTTTCTCTGATTATATAGTAATGTTAAAAACTTCTTTAGGAAGAACCATTATATATGGAGAAAACTATGAAAATATTATGCTTGATAATAATGTTGATATGATAACTTCTGTAGATTTAGACCAAGAATTAAACCTTGATAGTGATGAAGAAGTTGTTTCAGGAGTTATAACAGATTATCACATTATTATTTCTACTAATAAATCAAGAGTTTTCTTTTGGGGTATATTCCCTGAAGGAGAACTAGATGATAATGTTCCGCTTGAATTAACAAATGATTTTAATTTAGCAGCCGATGAGTATTTTATCAAAGATTCATTCTTAGAGTATAATGGAGTAAGTGGAGTATATTATCGCACAAACAAAAGATTTTTTGTTAGAACTGAAGCTATTTCTTATTTATTAGACAATACGGAAGGTCTAGGTATTTTTGAAGATGCTAATAAGGTTTTAAACGTGGAAGAAAAGTTTGTTGTGTTTATAGCCTATAGCCAAGAAGGCTATGGATATATAACTGAAAGTGGGCTTTATAAAGCTGAAATGACTAATGAGGTATTTGAGGCAAATTTACCTATAGATGAAGATGAATTAATTTTAGACATGAGTAGTGGTGAGTTGATGATTACAGACAAAGGTAATTTATATCAGTTCTATGATTATGATGAACTTTTCAACTATAGAACCTTATTACCTGAAGATGAGTATTTCATTAAAATCTATAATAATGGCGAAAGTTATTTAGCGTCGACAAACAAAGATAAAGTGTATGTTCTTAATTATGAAATGATTACTGATATTACAGATAAGTTGCAATCATTTGGGTTAACATTAGATAGTTTTGTCAATCTAAATGGGACAGATTATTTAGTAAATAACGGAGCGATTTATTATGTGTATGGTACGTATGTTTATGAAGAAAAAGTTAGTGG
>JAQUZK010000100.1 GCA_028691335.1 Candidatus Izemoplasmatales bacterium | reverse complement strand
GCTGAATTAATTGAATTAGATCCACTTATCTTTAATGTTATTAGTAACAAAAGAGTCGTTAGTCCTTTACATATTGGATTAAACTCAGCTGGACAGATTAGACTTTATAATAGCAGTGATGGGCAAGGTAATATCTTAACTATTTCTATAAATTCAGCTTATACAATTAGTGATTTTCAAATTACATTTGGATCAGCTGTAGCCGATGCTTTAATATTAGCTGATGGGTTTATTGAACACGATGGACCTTTAACAGCTGATACTACATTAACTTTCAATGGATTAAATATTTCAGAATTTAGTATTCAAAATATTGGGACTGCTCAAATATACATATTGGATATTATTATTACTTACTCATTAAAATAATTAATTAATTTTTTAAAAAAGCCGCTGTCTATTCAGGGGCTTTTTTTAGTTATTACTATAATTTAGTTATTTAAAAAAACGTTAATTTGTGATGAAAAGATGAGTATTTACTTATATTACTAGCAAATTTATTGACAGATTATTTTATAGGTGATAAACTACTCTATGTGATAGAGTAGTTAATAAGAAAGAAGTGAAATAATATGAAAATAGCAGTTTTAACTGATTCAGCCTCAAATTTAAGTGAAGAATTCATCTTAAAACAAAAAAATCTTTTTGTTGTACCTTTAATGATAGTAATAGATGGTAAAGAATATCGTGATCAAGTAGAAATCAGTGCTTCAGAAGTATATTCAAAATTAGATACTAACAAAGTATCTACCTCTTTACCTTCGAATGAAGATTTACATAATGTATTATCAGAAATTAAAAAACAAGGTTTTACCCATTTATTAGTCATCAACATTTCTTCAGGATTAAGTGGTACATTTAATTCATTTAGATTAGCTTTAGCTGAAGAAAAAGATTTAGAGATTATTCAATACGATACAAAAACTCTCGCTGGAGGCGAAGGTTTTATTGTTGAGTATGCTTTAGAACTAATTCAAAAAAATATCGATTTCAAGAAAATCCCTGAACTATTAGCTAAACTAAGAAAAGATGATTCTCTAGCATTTTATACTATCAATACATTAAAGTATTTAAAAGCTGGTGGGAGAATCGGAAAAGTAGAAGGTACAATTGGCGACTTGTTACATATCAAACCAGTTATTACCGTCAATGATGAAGGGGTTTATGTAACTCTTTCCAAAGCCTTTGGCTTGAAAAGGTCTTTACTTAGAATGAAATCAATTTTAGTTGATAAATTTGGTGATGACTTAATCGATTTGATTATTCATTTTGGAAACAATGAAGATGAGGCTAAAGAATTAGCAGAAAAGTTAAAATCAAATCTTAATATTAGGAATATCAGTATAATTAGACTAACTCCTGTTCTTGGAGTTCATACTGGTCCAGAGATAATTGCTTATATCGCTAGAAGAGTATAAAGTAAGATATTTATAAAAAATAAAAGCTTCTCAACATTGTTGGAAGCTTTTTTGCTTTAAAAACATTTAATTTTTTTCTAATAACCTATTCTTTGTCCGAACTAACAAATAAATACCACCGATAATCATTAACAAACTTAAGTATTGTGAAGGAGTAGGAAAGATATTGTATTCAGTTGTTATAAAACCGAATAAACTTCCTCTATCATCGCCTCTTATAAATTCAACCAAGAATCTCCAAGTACCATAAGCAATTAAGTAAATTTCAACTTCATTATTTCTCAGCTTTTTAACAAAGTGTAAAACAAAGAATAAACCAAATAAGAATAATGATTCAAACAACTGTGTTGGATAAATCGCTGTATCAGGGAATGCATCATGTGCATGTCCATGAGGGAAAATAACTCCTAGGAAAGAATCGGTTGGTATTCCGTAACAACAACCTGCTAAGAAGCATCCTATTCTACCAAAGGCATGCGCTAATACAACACCCGTTATTAGTATATTCATAATCTTTTTTACATCTTTGTTCTCATCTTTATAAAAATACTTTAATAGCAATAAGAAACAGACAATACCACCAATTAAGCCACCTATGAAAGTGATGGATCCAAATCTTAGTTCTCCGTATTTGATAGAATGGAAGATTCCATCAAACAGATATGAACTAATAAGGGCAGCTACTAAAGAACCAACAATTAATAATAAGATCTTATTTGCTTGTTTTTTTGTGTATCCTAACTGTGTTTCTAATCTTTTCCCAACATATAATAATAAGGCAAAAATACCTATAGCTATCATTAAATCATAAAGGGGAATAGTATAATCAAATATATCTGGTAATAAATATGGGTACATAATGATCTCTCCTTTTACTTAAATATTATAACATGATAGCTAATAATTTTTAACTACAATTTTTATTCTTATTAGTGTTTTCTAAAGAACCAAACTAATGCAAAAACTCCTGCTAGTTGAACGAAAATAGCTGTTCCACCGAAACTGAAACAAGAAGATGTTTTTTTAATTAAATCTGTAGTAGAAGTTTCAGTTGTGTTTGTAGTTGTAGTAAACGTAGTTTCTTCTAAAGAAGTTATTTTTTCGGAAGTTGTAATAGATTCAAAAATACTGGAGTAAAAAGTAGTAGTTTCTTGAGTGGTTGTTTCCACGAATGTAAATGTTTCGCTAGTAGTGATGTTAGGATCATCATTTTCAATTGGATCACCGACTATTAATATTGCATTTGGAACAGCTCTTAAATGCCCATCTGCAGGAATGTTCATAATATCTAATTCTAAAGTCTCTAAGTTTCTTAATAAACAAGTTGAACTACCACCACCGTCTAGTTCTAAGGCTGTGTAGTAGCCTAAATCAAGATTGATATTAGCTAGTTCTTCTAAAGTAACTCCAGGAATACCTTCGACTCTTCCGTCAATAACTGACACTCCGATAGTGCCATCTCTTTTTACCGCAATAGTAGTTCTTGGATGTCTTGCACTAGGTGAACCGTGTATTTCTTCAGGAAGAAGAGTACCTCGATCTAAAAGGATTTGCCATCCTCCTACAATATAATCCATCCCTTCCCAATCATTGATTGGATATGGATATATAGCGATTCGATATCCTTCATCTATTAAACTAATCAGTTTTTGGTAATTTGAAGAATCTCCTTTGAAACCAATCACAAACTCGGATGCTTTAACTTGATAATCTAAATCATTAAAGCTTAAGTTATTGATATCAGACAAGATGTCTCCCTCATAATGAAAATCTGAATTATTAATTATAACTTCATTTTCAACTGATAATTTTAGAATATTACTTCCGGTTATTGTTGGGGTCAAATCGCTTGTAAAAAAACCCACTTCTCCATCATTAATACTCTGATTGAGCTTGTCAATATGAATATAGTCAACATATTTACCGGTTTCATCATAGATATTTATTTTATATCCATAATCAACTTTTCCAACTCTAGTTTTATGCGCATCTGTAAAACCAAAGGCATTTTTATTATATTGACCAATTCTTAGAATATTGTTGTCTACAGCATAAAAGTCGATTGGTAGAGTTGAGAAGAAATCTCCATTAAAAGCTGCGTAAACCATCTTTCCTGTTTTCGCTTCATAATCTAGGGCGATATCTAAAACAGTTGATAGGCCTGTAGCGTTTTCTCCATAAAGTTTATCATGGAGTACAATTTTAAAATCAGCGTATCTTTCTAATTCAACGTTATGGATAATATGAGTTGTGATATCGTTAGCTTTGATAGTGTATTTATTATAAACAATATCTTCTACAACTTTTGTTTGATGGTCTGTAACTTCACCGATAGAAAAAGTAGTTGTTTCTGCTTTAGCTACAAATATAGCTAGAAAAAGCAGAAGCGTAAGACTAAATAAAAAAGCTTTCTTTAACATTTTAAAACTCACTTCCTTTATATATAAATTAAGACTCATATCTATATATTAATACTTATTATATGAAAAAAACTATCTAAAATTGACAAATTAACCTTATAGGTGTAAACGATAAAATTTAAGTGTTATAATTATATTATAAACTTTAATAATCTAAAAAATAGTATTAGAATCAACTATTTTTAAATAATAGGAGGAATGAATATGAATTTAAATAAAAAAAATGCAGAGTTTTTTATACCTGATAACATAGAATTAGATAAAGCATTCTTAAGAACTACACATATGGCAATAGGCGCTCATCAAGATGATTTAGAGATAATGGCTTATCAAGGAATTGAAGAATGTTTTCAATCTCAAGAGAAATATTTCTTCGGGATAGTTGTGACTGATGGCGGTGGGAGTGCTAGGGATGATATCTATAAAAACTACACGAATGAAGAGATGATAAACGTCCGAAAAATCGAACAAAAAAAAGCTGCTTATTTAGGCGAATTTGGTTTGTTAGCGCTTTTGGATTACCCAAGTAAAGAAGTTAAGGATAAAGATAATAAAGAAGTGGTTGAAGAATTAAAAAATCTAATTTTAAAATCTCAACCAAGAATTATTTATACTCACAACCTAGCAGACAAACATGATACTCATATTGGTGTTGTGACGAAGGTTATAAAAGCTATAAGAGCTTTACCTAAAAACAAAAGGCCAGAAAAGATTTATGGGTGTGAAGTATGGAGAAATCTTGATTGGTTAAATGATGATGAGAAAATATATTTAGATGTGTCTAAACATCCAAATTTAGCTAGTGCTTTAGTAGAAGTTTTTGATTCACAAATAATTGGTGGTAAACGCTATGATTTAGCTACCATAGGTAGGAGATTAGCTAACGCTACATATAATGCATCTCATCAAACTGATCAACAAGAGGCTTTGACATATGCTATGGATTTAACGCCATTAATCATCAATGATGAGTTATCAGTAAAAGATTTTGTTAGTGATGCAATTGATAGATTTAAGGCTGATGTTCAAAACAAAATTGATAGAATGTTATAAAAATACAAAATGAAAGGTTACATATCATGAAGAAAATCTTGATATTTACGTTCTTATTTATAGTTTCGTTTTTGATAGCATGTAGCGAAGATACTTCAACTAGTCTTACTTCTAGTGAAAACGTGACTTCTAGCGAGTTTTCTAGTTCAACGACAACTCTAAATGCTTCAAGTTCATCATCTTTTTCAACCACAACTGAAGATATTACAACTTCACTTACAACTTCTGAGTCAAACGAGATTTTATCTTGTGAAGTTAAGGGTATCACTGGATGTGAGTATTCTTTAGAAAAAGCAGTGATCGGTGGTGGTTTTGAAAAAATAGCTACTTATCAAAAATTATCAGAAGCTCAAACGATAATGAATCAAAATGAAGAAAAAGATTTAGTTGTAAGAAATTCATATAACAAAATACTAGCGATGAAGTATGGCGCAGTTAATTTTAAAACAAAATCAATAAGTGAAACAACGACTCTTGCCCATGTTGGTTTTCCAAACGCAACTTATCTAAATGGTAACTACAATGTTGATGGAGTATACCTATATTCTAAAGGTATTTTTGTTTACGGAGTGATAGCAGGGGTCAGGTTTGAAGTGATTTTTACAGATGTTGAGTTGATTCCAGACATTCACCTTAATAATCCTTACTCTTATTATCAAGTTGAAAATAATGAATTAGTTCATTATATTGCCTTTAATTTAAAAACCCACTCCTTTCAAAACATCCGTGCCATTGGTTTACCCTCAAAATTCTTAGAATCAGGTGGTAGATATTTTAGCT
>JAQUZK010000099.1 GCA_028691335.1 Candidatus Izemoplasmatales bacterium | reverse complement strand
AAAGAAAGTATATCATTCAGGGAGTTATTGTATTTCTTTTGTTTATTACTCTTTATACCGTGTTAGATTATCTCAATATTGGTTATGGAGTGATGACAGAGGAATATGGTATATTCTTGGTTATTGGAAATATATTTTTAAATATATTAATGGCTTTTATTAGTGCATTTATGTGGAATATTTCAACTGCCTTAGTTAAGCTGACTGGTAAAGAAGGAAAAGGATCCTTTATGTCTGGATTAGCTGTTATATTTGGAATGCTTACTTATGGGTGTACCCCATGTGTAATTGCTTTCTTTTCAACAATAGGAATTACTTTTGCAATAGCAGCTTTACCTTTAGCTGGATTACCATATAAGTTATTGGCTTTAGTTCTGCTTATAATAGGTTTCTTCTGGTTGAAGTATGAAACAAATCATGTGAAATGTAAAATATAATTAAAAAGAAACCCAAATTTTTTGGGTTTTTCTTTTCAAGATTGATTTAAGCAAGTTATAATGATATTATTTAATTAACTTTATTTAATGAAAGCATGTGATTGTTAATGAAAGTACTTGAGACTAAGAAACTAAATAAATACTTTGAACAAGGTAACAACAAAAATCATATATTAAAAAACATCTCTTTGACCATTAATAGTGGTGATTTTTTAGGGATAATTGGACCATCAGGATCTGGGAAAACGACTTTACTTTATTGTCTAGGTACTTTAGAAAATTTTGAAGGCGGAGATGTTTTTTTATTAGGAAGAAATATCAAAGACTTAAATGATAAACAAATTGCGAAAATAAGAAATAGCGAAATAGGTTATGTTTTTCAATTTTTTAATCTGATTCCTAATTTAACTGCATATGAGAATGTACTTTTAGCAAGTGCAATTACAAAACAAGTTAATGATGAAAGAATTGATGAGTTATTAATGTTGGTCGGTATGGAAAAGTTTAAAGAATATTATCCAGAACAATTATCCGGTGGTATGCAACAAAGAATCGCGATTGCAAGAGCTTTAATTAATGGTCCTAAAATCTTGTTTGCGGATGAGCCTACAGGTAATTTAGATCAAAAAAAGGGTAAAGAAATCATGGAATTATTAAAGAAACTTAATAAGGAACAAGGTTTAACGATAATCTTAGTTACTCATAATGAGGATTATATTAGTTATTGTAATAGAACAATTAATTTGATAGATGGTGAAATTGTCTAGTGAATAATGATATCAGTTTTCTTCTAGCTAAAAGGAATGTTCAAAAAAATAGAAAAACAACTTTAGTGGTAATTTTTACTTTATCACTTATTTTTGCTATTTTTACTGTTATGTTTGGTATAAAATCTATATATATGGATATCTTTACAAAAGAAGCTCAATCTAGTTATCCTAATATTGATATTGTGATTAATTATGATGAATACTCAAGTTCTCGATTAATAAATGAGAGATATTTGAGTGAAGATTATGAAGATATAGAGTACGTATTAGCTTTTTTTAATTTACAAGTATTGACTGAGTTTAACGGAGAAAAGTTTTATGGGAATATGTTTTCTTCTCAAGAACATGAGTTTGAAATTTTCCTGGATTTAGATGTCGATATAAATGATAAAGAAACTGTTATATCTTCAAGCTTTGCGAAAGAAAAGAATCTTCAGATTAAAGACAAGTTTAGTATTTATATTCTCGAAGAGATTTATGAATATGAAGTAAAAGATATTATTGAAGATGAGGGCGTTTTTAAAGATATTAGTTTTTATGTGGATAAAAATGCAATAATCGAAAAAATTTATGGCGTGAGTTTTTTAGAGAATTTTGGAAATAATATTTATATAAATTCCAGCAACATATCTAGTGTTTATGATCAACTTAAAATTGATGAGCGTTATAATGATTATGGTATAAGTTTGGTTGTGGATGAAGATAGAGTTGAAGCTTTGGTTGATGATTATATTTCGATAATTTCCTTGGCTGGAATGATAGTATTAGTATCTTTAGTAATAGTTTTATATTCTTTGTTTGAGATAGTATTAAGAGATATTTACCTTGATATTAAAGTTTTAAATACATTGGGTGATGATAAACTAAGAGGATATAAAATATGTGCTTGGCAATGGATAATGTATGCCTTTATTAGTTTTGTTATTGGGATGATTATTGCACATATTGTTATAAATCTTGGTGCTTATATTTATGGAGTAAGAGAACTGATAGTTATCAATCCTTTAATTGTGATATCGAGTCTTATCATAATTGTTTCTTTAATTGTGGTATTTAATTTAGTTCTTGTTAGAAGGTTTTATTTAAAAGAGAGTAAGAAAATAGAAGAGAATATTTTGAACTTTTTTAGTAAATATCAATATATATTTATAGCTTTGTTAGGTGTTTTCTTATTGTATGTCATAGTTTCAATGCCGTTTTCAGTTGAATTGAATTCTCTTTTTATTGTTTCTATTTCTTTTTATTTAGCTTTAAAATTATTGATAGTGCTTATTAAAGTATTTGTTTTAGCTTTTTCTAAAAAACGTACATCTTTTTCTTTGTTCAACGCTAAGCATTTAAGAAAAAATAAGTTCATTCATCAATCCTTATTGGTTGTTTTTGTGGCGTTGATGGTTGTGGGGATAATGTTGACGGTTAGAATCTTTTTTTCTAATCAAGTAGATACAATTAAAGATATGTATAAGTTTGATGCTATTTTAACTAATATTCATGATTATCAAGATAACTTGATAGATGATATTGAGGCTTTAGATGTTGAGTCTGTTAATCCTGGGTTAGTTTATGAAAATTTATTAGTAAGTATAGATGATGATAAACCTTTCATTGTTAAAATGATGATTTCAGTTGAAAGAGATGATTTTGGGGATTATTTGGGCTTTGATATTTCTGATTTGGATGAATCATATTTTAATCATAATCTACCTTTTATTATGTTTCCAATTTCTTATCATTATGTCTATGATTTAAATAAAGGAGATATTGTTAGTGTTGATCTTAGCTCAAAATTAGGTAATGTTGATTTTGTTGTTGGGGGGTTTATCAATACGAATTTTGATCAATTTGTTTATTCAAATCTATATGATAAAATGAATGATTTAGATTTGTCTTATAACACTATACTAATAAATTCTGATAATAGCCAAATACTATTTGATTTATTGATTAATGAATATGGAAATAGAATGTATTATTTAATTGATTCTCAAGCAGAACTGGAAAAATTAATCGATATGGAAAATCAACTTTTAGCTTTATTTACAGTAATTACCGTCTTTGTTATTTTAAGTTTTATGTTAGTAGTCTTTAACAACACAACTCTTAAGTTCTATTCTTTAAAAAATGATTATGCAAAGGTTGGTGTTTTGGGGATAGATAGAAGAACTGTTTTACTCAATTTAGGAAAAGAGCTTCTGTATTTATGTGTTTTGTTAGTTATAGTAGGGACAATTGAGATGCTTGTTTTTTCTAAGTATTTGAAGTATGTTTTACTATTTTTTGATTATTATAAAAACATTAGATTTGATTTGTTTGGATATATAGTTACTATTTTTAGTGTATTGTTCACTTTATTTTTAAGTTATATTTACTACTTTTATAAAATTAAACAGATAGATTTAGCAAATGAAATAAGAGTGTTATAGTGTGTTTTCTTGTTTAGAATTGATTTTTAGATGCATCTAGTTTGTATTTAATCGCTATAACTTATATGGAGATTGTATATAGATATAATAAGTAGTATAATATCATTAACAACTATATGAATTATTTCTATAGAAATTATGATAGTTGAAATAAGAGAGGTGGTTTTTAAATGAAAAAAATATTTAGTTTATTTATCATGGTTTTTGCGATGGTAGGATTTGTTGCATGTAATAATGGCGGATCTGAACTAGATTTAGATTTAGAAGAGGAAATTGCTTTCCCAATCAATCTTAAAATCGAAGGTGAAGTCTTAAGTTGGGACCCAGTTGAAAACGCTAAGGGTTATATTGTATATGCTAATGACGAAGAAGTTGATCAGGTTAGTGAAACATCTTATGATTTTTCTGATTTAGAAGGGGAAAGATTAATTTTTACTGTTATTACAAAAGCTCCTAGAGGAATGAAAAATTCTGCTCATAGTGCTTCAATAGCTTATATAGAGAATAAAGAAGAAGAAATTCAAGCTGTTCAGTTAGCTTTAGATAATAGTGAAATGGATATGCCTGAAGGATTCGCTGAAGAAATTGTTAACAAAGGGATGTTAGCTTCTGAGTTTCAAGTAACTCTAACTGCTCTATTGGCATTTGAGGAAGAAATGGATACTGTTAGTAATCCACAAGAATTTTACGATAGCGTGAGTGCAATGATGGATGAGGTTTCAAATCCTGAACCGATTATTTCTGCTTTTGTAAAATTCAGTTTACCAGATACTATACAGGCTGATATTGACAATTATGAATTGATGATTCAACAATATCAGGTGATGATTGATCAATATGGCGATTTTGGTGGTTATTATCAAGATTCAATTGATTATTATAACGAACAAATACTCTCGTTAGAAGAAATGTTAGAAACAATGGATGAATCTTCTGATCAAATTGTTAAAGCGGTTTTAGTGGTTATAGAATATTTAATGCAAGTAGAATCAATGATTACCGAAGATTTGGTTACTAAAATGATTGAACTTTCAGAAACTGAGAGCTTAGCTGATTTAAATCCAGAAGAAGTGATTTTAATAAAAGATGAAATTGTAAATATTCTTAACGAAACACTACCTTCAGTATCAGATGTTACTATAACTATTAATACATTGTTCTCTATGTCTTCTATAGTTGAGGAAACTAATGGTATTAGTTTACCGACTATGGATAATACTGAAAAAATGGCTGGAACAATGTTATTAAGCTTTGAAGCTTTTATTAGATTTATCGACAATTTTGATTTGAAATTCTTCCAAGATATTAAAGCGATTGGAGTTTCAGAAGAAACTGATAATATGAAGGAAGCAAGATCAAGTATTTTAATGATTAATTATGTAGATAAATACTTAGAAGAAAACGAAACATTATTAGATCAAATCGAAGATGTTTATACTGAAGAAGAAAAAGAAGAAATGTTTAATGATTACATGGCGGAACTTGATGATTTAACTGACTCTGGTAGCGCGGGAATGGTAATGATTTATAGTTTTTCTGATTTAACATTTGACCAAATGATGAATCTTCAAGTAATTTTTGATGAAACTTTAAATGACTTGTTAGATGCTTTTGTGGAATCAGAAGGACAACTATTGATTTTACAAGCACAAATTACTGATTTAGAAGAAGAATTTTGGGCTGAAGAAGTAAATGGGCCTGATTACGCTGAGTATGATTTTAACAAACAAGTTTATCAATTCAAAATAGCTGATCAAGTAGTGTATTTATTGAATTCTGTAGTAAGCGAAAGATCTCTATCTGATTATGAAGAAGTTAGTGGTTTTATTATTAAAACATATTTACCATTGGTTTTTGGTTCAATGGCTGACATGAGTATGATGATGGAGCCTACAATTACTATTGAAGATAATCCAATGATTACAGTTTTAGAAACTTTTATGGATAGTACTACTGAAGAACAATATAAATTAATTCAAAGTTTAGTAGCTTTCTTGGATAAAAAAGATATTTTCATGGATTATGTTAATGATTTTACAGATGCTTATTCTGAAGATTATGATGCTATCTATTCAGAT
>JAQUZK010000098.1 GCA_028691335.1 Candidatus Izemoplasmatales bacterium | reverse complement strand
AAACGGTAATATCATCCCAAAAATCAAAATAAGCGATAATATAGAAAAAATTACAACCCCTCACTTCAAAAGTGTATATAGAATTTATTCAGAAAACGGAAAGGCTGAAGCCGATTTAGTAACTATTTTCGGCGAAATAATTGAAACTAACAAGCCCCTTACTATCTTTGATCCAAATAACACATGGAAAACAAAAACCTTTGAAAATTTTCAATTAAAAAACATGCATATAAAGATTTATGATAAAGGACAAAGAATTTATAATCTACCTAATATCAGAGAAATAAAAGAATACACAAAGAAAGAACTGAACACATTATGGGATGAAGTTAAACGATTTGACTTCCCTCATAAATATTACGTAGATTTATCAGAAAAACTTTGGACAATAAAACAAACCTTAATAAATCAAAAATAAATAATTTAATTTCATCTAGTAAAAAAGTAGACCTTTTTAGTGTCTACTTTTTTTAAGTATATTGATAACTTAATTTAAAATAAATTTAGTATAAAAACTATAAGTCACTTTAATTATTTGAAAATTTAATAAATAATCTTTTTAGTTAAATGAAGACTTTAACTCTACTATTCTATTAAAAACATAATTATCATTTGTTGTAGAATAGTCAGTCGCAAAATAACCTTTTCTTATAAATTGAAATCTTTCTAAGCTATAAGTTTCTTTTAAAGAAGGTTCTACAAAACCCTTATGTTCTTGCCAAGAATTAGGATTTAATCTTGAGAATAAATCTTTCTTACCGTCAGAATCTATTAATAAAGGTTCAAATAAATTAATCGTAGCTGGTATTGCTGTTGAAGCTTCCACGAAATGAATATTACCATTAGGTTTTCTTTCGTTAAATCCACTTCCAGATTTAGTATCAGGGTCATATGTACAGTGTAACTCTTTTACTGATCCATCCTCATTATAAAACACTTCATTACACTTAATAAAATATGCGTGCATCAATCTTACTTCAAGTCCTAAAGAAAGTCTCTTCCATTTCTTATTAGGCTTTTCTTCTAAAAAATCTTCTCTTTCAATATAAATGTTTCTTCCAAAAGATATTTGTCTTGTTCCTAAATCCGGATTATCATTATTATATTCAACGTCAATCCATTCAATTTTATCTTCAGGATAGTTTGTAATAACTACTTTTATAGGATCAATTACTGCATTTACTCTTTTAACCTTTAGATTAATATCATTTCTAAGTGATGTTTCAAGCATTTCACTAGAAACCGTAGAATTCACTCTTGATAATCCCGTAGACAATATAAAACTCACTATAGAATCTTTAGTGTAGCCTCTTCTTCTCAAACCTGCAAGAGTAGGCATTCTAGGGTCATCATATCCTTTAACCATTTTTTCATCTACTAGTTGCTTTAAATATCTCTTCGACATAATTGTATTAGTAATATTTAGACGTCCAAATTCATATTGATGTGGAATGTGTTCCATTTCACATTTTTCTACAAACCAATCGTATAATACTCTATGATCATCATATTCTAAAGAACATAATGAGTGTGTAACTCCTTCGAAAGAATCTTGTAAAGGATGAGCGAAATCATACATTGGATAAATGCACCATTTATTTCCAGTATTATGATGTTCTATATGAATAATTCTGTATATAACTGGATCTCTCATATTCATATTCGGAGAAGACATATCAATTTTAGCCCTCAATGTCTTTTCACCATCTTGATATAGACCGTTCTTCATATCCTCAAACAACTTTAAATTTTCATCTATAGTTCGGTTGCGATACGGTGACTCTACTCCTGGAGTAGTCAAAGTACCTCTATATTCCCTCATTTGATCGGCGTTTAAATCACAAACATAAGCTAATCCTTTTTTAATCAACTTAACAGCTAACTTGTAAGACTCTTCAAAATAATCAGATCCATATAAAATTTTAGCCGGTTTATATCCTAACCATTCAATATCTTTTTTAATCGCCTCAACAAAAGAACTATCTTCTTTTACCGGATTTGTATCATCAAATCTAAGATTAGTTTTTCCGCCAAAATGCCTAGCTAACTCAAAGTTAGTAATTATAGCTCTAGCATGTCCGATATGTAAATAAGCATTTGGTTCTGGAGGAAATCTAGTGACGATTTCATTAACCTTCCCCGACTTCAAGTCTTCTTCCATAATAGTCTTAATAAAATTTGATTCAATTTCCATTTTTTATATCCTCCAAATTCATTCTTGATTGTCCATTTAGCAATAGATCATCTGCCTTATTATACTTTTTATATTGAAAATATCCAGCCGAAGCTATCATAGCTGCGTTATCAGTACAATAATCCATATTTGGAAAATATACTGGAATATCATTTATCATTGATTTCATTTTCTTTCTTAATCCCGAATTAGCCGCTACTCCTCCAGCAACAATTACTTGTTTGACTTTGTATTGTTCTTTAGCTTTTATCGTTTTAGCAACTAAAACATCAGTAACTGCTTCTTGAAAGCTTGCACAAAAATTTTCTATATTTATCGTTTCATTTCTCTGCTGCATATTGTGATGTAGATTTATAATATGTGATTTTAATCCCGAGAAGCTAAAATTAAAATCACCTGAATCAATCATTGGCCGAGGAAACTTATAAACATCTCTACCTGTTTTAGCCATTTTATCTACTACTGGCCCCCCTGGGTAAGGAAGGCCTAAAACCCTAGCCACCTTATCATAAGCTTCACCAACAGCGTCATCTTGTGTTTCTCCTAATCTGTTAAAATCATAATGCTCATTCATCAAAATTAACTCAGTGTGCCCTCCAGATACAACTAGGGCTAATAAAGGAAACTCCATTCCATTATCTATATAATTAGCATAAATATGTCCGGCTATATGATGAACACCTACTATAGGAATATTATAATTTAAACTAATAACTTTTGCGGCATTAACACCAATCAATAAAGACCCTATTAATCCTGGCCCTTTTGTTACAGCAATTAAGCTGATGTCTTCATAATTTAGTTTGGCATCTCTTAACGCCTTATCAAATACATATGTTATACCTTTAACATGTTCTCTAGAAGCAATTTCAGGTACAACACCTCCGTACTCTCGATGTATGTCTATTTGTGATAAAACAACATTCGAAAGAACTTCTTTTCCGTCTTTAACTATACTAACACTAGTTTCATCACAACTAGTTTCTACTCCTAATACATACACCTTAATCACGCCCTAATCTTTTATACATTAGATAAGCATCTTCGCCATTATTATAATAATGTCTACGAAGAGCTACCTGTTTAAAACCAACTTTTTCATATAAACTTAATGCAGCGAAATTAGAAGGTCTTACTTCTAAAGTTATTTCACTTACATTCATTTCAGCTAGTATATTAAAAATCATCTTTAAAAAGCTAAAACCAAAGCCTTTATTTCTAAATTCTTCTACAATAACCAAAGAATTAATCTGTGCCTTTTCTTCGTCAATCCATAAATTTATATATCCTATTTTCTCTTTACTTTCTAGAATATAATAAGTTATCAAAGGGTCAATTAAATCATTTTCGATTTTTTCTACAGTCGTAAAATTATGAAAATACTTGTTTTCACAATCGTAAACGAATTGAATATCACTTTGTTCAATTTTTCTAATTTTTAATTTCATTCCTTAAATTTCTCTCCGCTTCTGTTATCCTTAGATAATTTGGAGTTAATCCATGAACATCTTCAACAGCTTCTAACAAATCTGAATTTAATATTTTATTTATATTTGGAACCCCAACAGAAACAGTATCAAATTCAAATTCTATTTTGCTTTTATATTCTTCTATATTAGCTAATAAATCTCTTTCGATTTGTGTTAGTTTATCTGATTCATTCTTATAAAAACCCATAAAAGCATTGCCTCTTCTTGCATCTATAAGCCCTAAAACACAAGGTTCATTTGATGAAGATGCTAAAAGAGCTAATGAAGACACTTTATAAATTTTAATTTTATTCAAGTAAGCAATCATCTTGGCTACGGTTACACCAATTCTAACCCCTGTGTAACTCCCCGGACCTATACCTACTATTACTTCATCTAAATTCATAAGAATTAGATTTTCCTTTTTAAGCATCTTTTCTATGTATGGAATAATTGTAACTGAGTGGTTGTTAATTCCTTCCTCATATACAAATTGTTTTTCTACTCCATCAATAACTAAAGAAAGATAAATATATCTAGTTGCTGTATCTATCACTAATTGCTTTAATGATTTTTTCATATTCAGATTTTCCACTAATAATCACTTCCCTTGAATTTTCACCAGTTACTTTAAAATCAATTGTTAAGATATTGTTCGGCAACATACTCTTAATATAAGGATACCATTCTATCACACTAACTCCATCCCCATAAATATAATCATCAAGTTCATAATCAAATCCTATGTCTTCTAGGCGATATACATCCATATGATATAAATCAATTCTTCCCTGATATACTTTAAGTATATTGAATGTTGGAGAATTCAAGTTATCGTCAATTCCTAAACTTTTAGCCAAATACTTTGTAAAAGTAGTTTTCCCCGCTCCTAGGTCGCCAGTCAAACCTATTATCATTCCTTTAAAAACATATTCAGTTATAATGACAGCTAATTTTTTAGTGTCATCGACATTTCTCAATTCTATTTTGATTTCCAATTTATCCACTCTCACAATATAAATATACAATAAAATTATAACATATATTCTATAATATCTTCCAAAAAACTACAACTAAAAGCTTTTAATAATAGTTTCAAAACCTAATTTAGTTATTATATTTTTAATAATGTGTTATAATAACATTGATGATAAAGCAGAATAAGGAGTTTTTTATGTTTTTAATAGTCCATAATCCTCTTTCAAGTAACAAAAAGTCAAAAAAGACAACCATAAAATATGTAAACTTTTTCAAAAAAAATAATATCCCTTTTAGACTAAGGTCTACATTAAAGATTGACAATCTAAATGCTTTTTTAGAGAAGAACAATCAAATTACTGATATCTTATACCTTGGAGGAGATGGTTCCATAAACTATCTCATAAACAGCGTAGAACTATCCAAAATAAAACAGAATATCTACTTAGGTAAAAGTGGATCTGGTAATGATTTTTTAAGAACTTTAAAAAAATATAAAACCGCTGAAATAACAATAGGCGAAGCAAAAACCAACAATGGAACTACTAGGTTCATAAATGGTTGTGGGCTTGGCTTTGACGGATTAGTTTGTCATTATGTAAATAATGATAAGAAAAAAGGTAAACTAACCTACTTCTTAAATGTATTTAAATCAATAATTAAATACAAGCCAGTAGAAATAGAAGTTATAGTAGATGATAAGCCATATCAATTTAAAAAAGTTTTTATTTCCGCTGTACAAAACGGTGTTTTCTTTGGTGGAGGTATGAAAGCCACACCAAAAGCTGATCCTACTGATAATCAGTATGAAATATGTATTGCACATAACCTATCTAAACTAACTCTTCAATTGTTGCTTCTATCAATCTATCCTGGTTGGCACACAAAAATAAAAAGAAAAGTAACCATGCTAAAGGGCCAAAATATAAGGATAAACCACCCAAGTGATACTTACTTCCAAGCGGATGGAGAAGTTTTATCAAATGTAAGCACCATAGACATTAAACCTGTTGAGAAAAGAGTATTTATAGCTTTTAATAAAAAAGATTTTAAAAATAAATCAGCCAAATAACGGCTGATTTTTTTATAATCTATT
>JAQUZK010000097.1 GCA_028691335.1 Candidatus Izemoplasmatales bacterium | reverse complement strand
GAAAATATTGGAAAAGTTAGAAGAGATCCTTTCGCTATGTTACCTTTCATTGGCTATAATATTTACGATTATATCAATCACTGGGAGGAAGTTTCAAAACTTACAACACCAGAAAAGCTTCCTAAAATTTTTTATATAAATTGGTTTAGAAAAGATAAAAGCAGATTCCTATGGCCTGGTTTTGGCGAAAACAGTAGGGTTTTAAAATGGATATTTGAAAGAGTAGACGGAGTGAATAATTATTATGAAACTCCTATTGGTATATTACCGGATATTAAAAAACTAGATCTTAATGGCCTTAATATTTCAAAGGATGATTTAAACAAAGTCTTTGAAGTTGATAAAGAAGAATGGATAAATGAAATAGAATTAATAAAAAAATATTACAATAATATTTATGGCGATAATATTCCTAAAGTGCTTAGCGTAGAACTTGAAAAAATGATTAAGAGATTTGAATAATTACCAATATTATAAAAGGGGCAAAATTTTTTCCCCTTTTATATTTTTTTCATATCATTTTCAAATCTTTTAATTATAAGTTATAATTATTATGGAAAATAATAGGTGATACAATGAAAAAAGCTTTTATAACAGTAATAATTTTATACTTCATTCAAGGTGTTATTCACAACTTAGGACATCCTGTAACTCCCGCGTTTGTTAGAAGCCTTGAGATTCCAGACTATATGTTTGGTTTTTTCTACGCAACAATGAGTTTCGGCTTAATGGTTGGAGCCCCTATTTGGGGTATTATTGCTGATAGAAGGAAAAAAAGCACTATTATGGCAATAGGCTTATTATTATATAGCATTGGACAATTCGGATTTGGCTTTTCAAACAACATGTATTGGATGGTCTTTTTTAGATTTCTAAGCGGATTTGGAGTCGCTAGTTCAATGACCTTGTTTGTATCTCATATGATTGAGGTTAGTAAGCCTGAATCAAGAGCCAAACATTTAGCGTGGCTAGCTGCTGGTTTAGCTCTTGGTGGTAGTGTTGGTTATGCTTTAGGCGGATTTATAAGTACCAATGACTATCTAGTACAAATTCTAAATACAGATGATTTAAGAAATGTATTTTTCATACAAGGTTTACTAAATATTTTACACTCCATAAATGTTTATATTTTGATTAGTGAAAAAGATGTTTTAAATAAGGCTGAGCAAAAACCTTCTTTTATTGACAGTTTTAAAAATATCAAAAATATAAAATTTAATCTTGTTTTATTCCTTATCTCCTTAACTTTTATTAGTATATCAATAACTAACCTTTCCAAATATTTAGATGTGTATTTTGATGATTTAGGTTATAGTTCTGGCGATATCGGTAATTTTGTTTTTGTTACAGGGGTAGTATCAATAGCTACCAGCGTATTAATAGTACCATTTATTGTTAAACTTCGAAAAAACCTTTTAATAATGATTATCACACAAATTATCAGTATCTTTGCAATCATTTATGTATTTAGAGGAAATAATTTTATTCTCCTAGTTTATACAGTCTATATGATTTTCATTATAGGCAGATCAATTTATCAACCTTTAGAACAAAACTTTATTGCGGATAACGCAAACAGAGGATTCTATAGTTCTATTATGGGGATTAGACAATCATTTTATTCAATAGGTATGATTATCGGTCCTTTAATAGCTGGATTTCTGTATGAATTAAAACCAATTTATGTTTTTGACTTTTCAGCTTTAATGATTTTCATTGGTTTAGTATTGATGATCATTGTTTATATTAGAATAAAAAAGAATAATGATATGAATAATTCCTAGCAAATCATTTTCTAACAATTACTATTTATGATAGAATGAGTGTAAGAGGTGATATAATGTCAATTTATGATTTTTCTATAAAAAACATAGAAAGAAAAGATGTAACTCTAAGTAAATATGAAGGCAAGGTATTATTAATTTTTAACTCGGCTACGAAATGCGGTTATACACCACAATACAAAGGAATTCAAGAATTATATGAAAAATACAAAAACAAAGGTTTTGAAGTAATTGATCTACCATGTAATCAATTTATGAATCAAGCTCCAGGAACTGATGAAGAACTTGCAGGTTTTTGCCAAGTAAATTATCATACAACATTTGAAACATTCGCTAAAATAAAAGTAAATGGCGATGATGCAATTGACCTATACAAGTATTTAAAGAAAATAAAACCCAACGATGAAGAACCAGGAAATGAATCCAAACAAGCTTCAATTATTGATAAAATTAGTAGTTCAAACATTAAATGGAACTTTACAAAATTCATAATCGATAGAAAAGGTAATGTTTTTGGAAGATATGCCTCGAAGACAAAACCAGAAGATTTATCAGAAGTTATCGAAAGATTATTATAATAAGATAGAGGTGAAATATTTCACCTCTAATTTTTTATAAAATATAATTTGGTTTCTCAGCTTTCAGGTACTTATAAAGATTTATCCTAGTCATCTCATACAATCTATCCTTCATATAAGGACTACTTGATGCGTTATGCGGTGTTATGAATACATTATCTAAGTTCCATAATTCACTTGTTTTTGGTAAGGGTTCTGGGCTTGTAACATCTAAACCAGCACCTCTAATTTGTTTATGTTTTAGAGCTTCTATTAAAGCTTCTTGATCAATCACGTCACCTCTAGCAATATTAATTAAAAGAGCGTTTGATTTCATAAGAGTGATTCTTCTAGAATCTAATATTTTAATTGTTTCATCATTTAATGGTAAAGCTAGTATTAAATAATCAGAATTCTTAATTAAATAATCTAAACCTTCATCATCAGTAAATATTTCATCAAAAAAAGGAACAGAAGATTTAGTTCTCTTATATCCTAATACTTTTTGTGCACCAAAAGCTTTCATTCTTTTTGCTATTTCTTGGCCTATAGATCCAGTCCCTAAAATACCAACGATTGATTTGAAAATTTCTGGTTCTTTTTTTATTGGTTCCCATTTTTTTGATTTCATAGAATCTAGATAATATTTAGTATTTCTATTAAAATACAAAATTTTAGAAAATACATCTTCTGCGATTGATATAGAAAAAATATCTCTAGCATTGCTAATCATAATTTCTTGTTTCTTAATTTCTTCTATATTTACATTATCAAAACCTGCCATTAGTAATTGAATCCACTTTAAGTTTCTATATTTTTTGAAATCAAGGTTTTTTATCGTAGAATTCATTACAATCATAACTTCAACTTCATTATCATCTAAATTTTCAATAAAATCAACTTGTTCAAATTCATCTAATAAACTTTGATAATTATCTCTACCAAACATTTTTTTATCAATAAATACTTTCATAACCCACACCTCTTTCTTAAAAATTATTATAACACAAATTAAAAATGTATGAATTAACCATACATTTTTTTTATTATGAAATTTACCAATCTTTTAGGTAAAACTCTATTCAAAAATACAAAAGACTTATACGTAAACCCTACTGTTTTAGAGATTGGCATTCTTTTTTTATTAATTAACTTATAAATAACCTTAGAAACTGAAATTGGACTCATTCCATTTTCTTCATCTTTTGCCATTCTTTTAAGTGAATTATTTATTCTTTCTCCATATAAACTATCTTCAATCACTAAAGGCATTTCCCTGTTCTTAGTAAATCCAGTTTTTATATCACCTGGTAAAACAGTCGATACTTGAATATTAAATGGTTCTAACTCTATTCTTAATCCTTCAGTAAAAGCACTAATAGCTGCCTTTGTCATTGAATAAAATGTTTGGAAAGGGATAATTAACTCTCCTGCTACTGACCCGATATTGATTATTTTAGTATTCTTATTTTTTCTTAACAATGGTATTAAATTCTTCGTTAATAAGAAATGGCCAAAAACATTAACAGAAAATATCTTTTTAACTTCCTCATAACTACTATGTTCAACAGCACCCGATACGCCCATACCAGCACAGTTAATTAAACAATCTATCGATTCATAATCCTTACCAATCTTTTTTGAAAGTTCAACAACTTCTACTTCGTTTGTTATATCGCATAAATAGTAATGAAAACTATATTCTTCTTTTGGATAACTTCTAGATATCCCTATTACTTTATAACCTTTTGCGTGTAAAAACTGAGCTGTAGAAAAGCCAATACCGCTAGAAGCTCCAGATATGACAACAGTTTTACTCATTTTTTTCTTCTAACATCCTCATCAAAGATTCATCATCTTCAGGTAAATTATTTAAAACATCAGCTATTATATCAACAGCTTCATCCATAAGCTCTTCAGTATGAGTAGAAGTATAAGAAGTTCTTATTAAACATTCTCCCTCTGGAGTTGCTGGTGGTAAAACAGGGTTGACATAAACACCCTTTTCATACAATATTTTACAAGCTATAACTGTTCTTAGCATAGAATAAGTATAGATAGGAATAATTGGGACTATAGAGTTCTCCATTATTGTTAAACCTTTTCTTTTTAAACCTGTTCTAACATATTTTGCTATATCTAATAAAGCTTTAGGTCTTTCTGGTTCGTTTTTAAGAATTCTTAATGCTTCCAAAGCAGTAGCCGCATTAGATGGTGTTATTGCGGCACAAAAGATAAATGGTCTCGATTTATGCTTAACATACTCAACAACTTTTTTGTCAGCTACCATATAGCCGCCTAAACTAGCTAATGATTTTGAAAATGTACCCATAATTATATCAACTTTATCTTCTAACCCAAAATACTCAGCTGTTCCTCTACCACGTTCTCCCAAAACACCAAAACCATGAGCGTCATCTACCATTACTCTAGCGTTATACTTTTCTGCCAATTTAACAATTTCAGGAAGTTTACAAATATCTCCACTCATAGAAAAAACTCCATCTGTAACGATTAGTTTCCCTTTGTTTGGATCAGCTTTAATCAATTTCTTTTCTAAATCTTCCATATCGTTGTGTTGGTATCTTACCATTTCAGCGTAAGAAAGTCTTGCGCCATCATAAATAGATGCGTGATTTTCTCTATCACAAAAAATCAAGTCATTTCTTCCAGCTATAGCTGAAATGATACCTAGATTACTCTGAAATCCAGTTGAAAAAGTAACGCAGGCTTCTTTATGTAGAAATTCTGCTAGTTCCTCTTCAAGCACTATGTGTGTAGTTAATGTGCCATTTAAAAATCTCGAACCAGAAACTCCAGATCCGAACTCTTTTAAAGCTTTAACTCCCGCCTCAATAACTCTTGAATCTCCTGTTAGACCTAAATAGTTGTTAGACCCAATCATGATTCTTCTCTTGCCTTCCATGAATACTTCGATATCTTGCTTTGTTTCTAATGCGTGAAAATAAGGATAAATTCCAAGACTCTTATATTCGTCGACTAAAGTAAAGTCGTCACATTTTTTAAATAAATCCATATTGTGCCCTCCCTAAAAAAAATATATGGCAAATTGCTTTACATGTAAGCAATTATACCATATATGGTTTTTTTTGTATATTGAATAATATAACTTTTACTCTGTCCTTAATGCAATAACTGGGTCTTTCTTTGAAGCCATCCTTGCAGGAATAAATCCTGCGATGTACGCTAGAAAAACACTTATCAAAATTAATACAATCATATGTAGTGGAGCTAACTTAGCGACATTTGGCATATCTGCTAAATTTTCAATTATAATATTTATCGGAATAATTAACAAAATACTGACTATTATTCCAACCAATCCAGCAGCTAATCCGATAATAAGATTTTCTGAGTTAAATACTCTAGATATATCTTTTTTTCTAGCACCCAAGGCTCTTAAAAC
>JAQUZK010000096.1 GCA_028691335.1 Candidatus Izemoplasmatales bacterium | reverse complement strand
CTAGGATAATTTATAGCATCATTAATCTCTCTAATAAAACTATAAATATGAGAATCTTCATGACTTAAAGAATTATCTTCATGTACATTATTTTGAAGAAATAAATACACATCAATAATCCTTATATATATAGCTGAACTTCTATCAGTTAAAATTTTAAAAATGTCATCTCGTATTTTTGAATATTCTTCCCTTTGTTCTTCAGACGGAATTAATTTTACTGGTTGTAATAAAAATTTTAGTTCTTTTAGTTCAAAAGATATTTTATTATCGTTCGAAAATAATAATTCTAGAGTCTTTTCACAACTGTTCGAACAAGATGCCTCATTTGCATAATCAATTCTAGGCCCTCTCGGATAATATCGACATACCCAAGGTAAAGCATCTTCTCCACAAGTTTCATGCAACAAGCATTTACCATCATCTTTATGTAAAGGACAGTCCCCTTGATAATTATGAATGATTTCAGCATACCTTTCCGGAGTAGGATTCAATAGCGGTTTAAATGTTCTATCTATTTTATCTTTTACGCTTCTTTTACAGTCTAAACCGTGTAATTTATAGTATTGTTCTTGAGGTATAGTAACGGTCCACCCTTGGCAACAAGAATCTCGACAATCCCCTAACTTACAAACGAAATCTTTATAATAATCTGGAACAATAAAATTGCCCTTAACCATATTTTTGGAAAGGGCAGTGTTTTTCATTGCCAATATAACATCTCCTATAAAAAATCGATTTTTCTAAGAAAATATTATATCAGTTTTTTTTATTAGCGCAATATATTTTTATAGCATTTCATATGCTTTAGCAATCTGCGCCCCTACTAAAGCATTATTGTATACCAAAGCTAGGTTTGCTTCTAAACTTTTACCTTTTGTTTCTTCAACTATTTTAGCAAGTAAGAACGGAGTTACATCCTTACCTTTTATGTTCTTTCTAAAACTTTCTTCTATTGCTTTATCGATTATTGAATTAATATAATCACCTGCTAGAGAATCCTCATTTGGAATAGGATTAACCACTAGTATTCCCCCTCTTAACCCAAGTTGGTTTTTAGTGTCTACTATTTCAGCTAATTCTTTTGGAGTATTAACTGAAGTTCTAAGTTCTATATCAGTTTCTCTAGTATAAAATGCAGGTAAAAATTTAGTGCCAAATCCAATTACAGGAACACCTTTTGTCTCTAAATATTCCATAGTTCTATTTAAATCTAGTATCGCTTTAGCGCCAGCACAAATCACTGTAACATTTGTAGTTGATAGTTCTTCCAAATCCGCTGAGACATCAAGTGTGGTTTCATATCCACGATGCACTCCTCCAATTCCACCAGTTACGAAAAATTTAATTCCAGCCATTTCAGCACAAATCATAGTAGAAGCTACTGTGGTTGCGCCTAGAGTTTTGCTAGCTATAACTGCAGCTAAATCACGTCTTGAAACTTTTTCCACATGACTCGCCTTTGCCAATGTTTCCAAATCTTCATCAGATAATCCAACCTTAATCTTTCCGTCCATTATTGCGATAGTAGCCGGTATAGCTCCTTGTTCTCTAATAATATCTTCAACACGTTTAGCCATTTTTACATTTTCTGGATAAGGCATTCCATGAGAAATTATCGTTGATTCCAAAGCGACAATTGCCTTTCCTGTTTCTAATGCATTTTTTACTTCTTTTGTGATATCCAAATATTTTTCAAATTTTTCCATAATTCTTTATCTCCCTTTTTAATAAATTTATTGATAAAATCGGATTTACCGAACACTTATCTTGAATTGTTAAAGCTGCGCTCATACGAGCGTATTCTAAACTTCTCGCCATACTCTCTTTCGTTATTAAACCATATAGTAAAGCTGCACTAAAGGCATCTCCCGCTCCAGTAACATCAACAATCTTGTCATTAGAAATAATTAAAGACTCAAGAAAATAAGTTTTTCCATCTTCAAGATAAGCCATTCCTTGTTTACCTGCCGTTACACAAGCCCTTTTAACGCCTTTATCTTTCCAAAACTCCACTAAATTAAGTAGGTTTTCTTCATCGGTATTGAAGTAACTTTGAGTTTCATCACGATTGCAAATTATTAAATCAACAGCTTTTAAATCAGCTGGAAGATTCTTCATTTTAGGCCCGGATACTCCGATAATAGCTATTCTTTTATCTTCAGCCCTAGCAAACTCAATCAACGACTCCATTGCATCAATGGTAATATTTAAATCAGCTATTACCCATGAACTTAAGATTAGATGACGTTTATGTTCTAAAACCCATTGTCTGTTCATATTTTTTGTTATTTCCATATCGGCAAATCCAACTTGCATTTCTCCAGCTTTGTCAATTACAGCATAATAACTACCAGTGTTATAATAATCTAATTTATCAGTCGCAAAAATATCCATCAACTTCTTCGATTCATTCAAGATTTTTTCTCCATCAGCATCGCTTCCAACAAGTGTCATTAAAGAAACTTTCTGATCAAGTCTAGCTAAATTATCAGCCACATTACGTATGACCCCTCCTAGTGAAACCGAAGCCTTAACAGGGTTGGATGTTTTTCTTATCATATCTCCCTGAAGATCAAATATATAATCTAAATTCGCTCCACCTACACATGTTATATATTCATCTGTTTTAAGTAAATAAGGTTTTCCTAAAATATATCCTTTATCTTGAAGTCCAGAAATTATATTAGCAATAGCAGGACGTGATAATGAAATCTTTTCAGCTATTGCTTGTTGATTGATAAAAGGATTTTCTTCTAGTATTTTTAAAATCTTTTTTTCGTTAGTGTTTAACATAAATTACCACCTTTACAAAACATTTGTTTCGTTTTAAACATTTGTAATTACATTATACTCCTAAAAACTTGATTTGTAAATTAATATTGCTTAAAAAATAAAAATTAGGAGAAACTCCTAATTTCCAATTATGAAACTTATAATTTGTTTCAAAACAGATTCATTGATTATTTCTTGCGACTCTGTTACTCCAGCTATCTTTTTAACTACCAACTTTTGTAAAAAATTAAGCTTTTCAAACCTATATGCGCCACCTAGATATTTAATAAAGAACTTATTTTGTTCTTCTTCAGAAAAATTATTCTTAATAACTAACTCTTCTTCTTGAAAATTCATACCACATAAATAAAATACAGTTTTCTTTTTTAAAAGCAGGTCTTTGTTCTGCTTGATAAATTTACTTACCTTTTTACTGATTCTTCCTATATATACTGGGCTACCGATAATTATAGTTTCATAATCACTTAAATCTAAATTAAGATCTTTTATATTAATCATTTTGACATTACTTAAATTATCTTTCAATAATTCGCCTAGTTTCTCTGTCATTCCTTTTTTACTATCATACACTAACAAAATATTGTTCATCTTCTTTACTCTCCTTCAAAGGCGTTCATAATCGCTAATTTAATACACCTACTTGAAATAGTAGCTCCTGAAATATCATCAATTATTATTGACTGCTCTTCAATAATCCCTTCTTTGATACTCTCGGCAGGTGTTCCTTTTCCATTTAAATGATTCTCATAATCAATGTTTATAATTTCACCATTGTCAACAGTCACAATAACAGTTATGCCAAGATCACCAGAATAGAAAGCACCTCTATATACTCCATCATCCACTTCTTGAAAAGATATATCTTTTATCTCTTCAGATAGTATTTTCTGAGTAGCTTCATTAATATTAATAAAAGCTAGCACACCAAAAACAATCATCAATAAAACAACAACTCCCAAGCCTATAAAAACTATTTTCTTCACTTTATTACTCTCCAATTAAAATTTTAATTTCTTTTTCTATCATATCTAACATTAAATCTTTAGAAAGAGGACTTCTCTTGAATATTGTAAACATCAATTTCGAATGAATGGACGCTGACAATAGTTCAAACAGAACTTCTCTTTCAATTATTATTTGATCATCTTTCAGTTTAGATAATAATTCTCTTAGAAGTATCGTTACTTTAGGTATTAATTTATAAGAAACCGTTTCTACTTCTTTTCCATAATCATTTATAAATACAATTTTGAATATACTGGGGTTATCAAACATATATGTAAAGTATTTTTTTGATGCCAAAATTATTTTTTCTCTTATGTTGTCTGTCAATTTTGTTTCTGAATATATTTCTTTATAGCTTTCTTCTAAATAATCTATGGCAACATAAGTTAATAACGAATCAATATCTTTAAAATAATTATATAAATTCGCATAACTATACCCAGATATTTTTGATATTTCTCTTACAGAGACTGCTTTGAGTCCTTTTTCTTTAATCACTTTTTTAGTAGCATCTATAAAAACTTTTTTCATTTTTTCTTCTTTATTTTTCATACTTAATCCACCTTTCTTAACAGTGTTAATTATCTGAACACTGTTAATATATCAAGATTTTGTGTCTATGTCAAGATTTTTTTAAAATATATATAAAAATTTGAAAATATGCATAATAATAGTTTAATTATAATAATATTAAAATAGTATTTGAGTGAGTTACATTGGTAGTTCTACTATACATGAGAAAAAATGCGACTTTTTAAAAAGTCGCTCATGATTTCATTAAATATTATTTAAGTATAAAAACTTTCGTTTCTTGTCCGTCATCTTGAAGTAAAACATCATTAGATAATTTTGATAAATAATATATCTGTACATAATCACCAGCTGATCCAGCAAAATTCAACCCTAAAACAATATATAAACTTAAGAATAAATTATTTGGAACAAAAAAGATAGCAATTAAAAGAGTAATTCCTAAAATAACTACAGGAGCTAATGCAATCAGAAAAAAGCTCGGTTTATTAAAATATGACTTGCTTCCTGTTGTTAAATATGGAAATCTAAAAGCGTAATTCGGCTTTTTCTTTGATATAATCTGCATGAAAACTCCATGTGTCAATTCATGAAGCATCATATATACAATTACTAATCCTATAGTAATAATCATCTTCGTAATGGTTTTCATATCACTTTTTATTGGGAAATCAAAGCCAATAGCTAAGCCCACCATAGCTAATGCAATAATAATGAAAATTACTTGAATTAAAATACTGATTTTTTTATGAGTTTTCAAGTTGATATTATGGCTATATTTGTATGTTTTAGGAAGTTCGTTAGTGTTGCTTGTATATTTAGAACAGTTCATGATTTCACCTTTATCCTTATATTGTATTTTCAACATGATTCATTGTCGTAATGTTATTTTTAGATATAAACTCTTGCTTGTTTTTTTGATATAAATACAAACCATAAGGAATAACTATAAGTAGAATTATAATAAGTAAATAAATATCAGTTCTTCCGTTTTGGGTTGTTACACTTCCAATAATATTAAACACTATATGAAAAAGTATACCTGGTAATAAACTGTTTGTAATAACCACAATCATCGCTAATATTATACCAATCGCTATAGCGACAATAATTTGAACTATCAATTCATTATATTCATATCCTCTAGATAGATTTACAATATGGCCTATCCCAAATGTTACTCCAGAAACAAGAACCGCTCTTTTAACACTTGACTTAGATCGAATTGCTTTCAGCAAAAACCCTCTAAATATCACTTCTTCAATAAATCCCACTCCAATCATTAACAAGATTATAGTTAGTAATGATTTCCAATCATAAGATTGATCGAATCCTTTAACTAATTGAATAATTCCGATTGTTATAAGTGGTAAATAAATCATTATCGACTGTTTCTTTTTAATATGATGCTTGTCAAGGCTTGTGAGTTTAAATTTTATTACAACAAGATAAACACCTAGAAATATAGATAGTAATGCAACGCATAATGCTGTAAAATAAGGAATTTCAAGT
>JAQUZK010000095.1 GCA_028691335.1 Candidatus Izemoplasmatales bacterium | reverse complement strand
TTGCTATTGCTAGAGCACTTGTAAAGATGCCAAGAGTTTTATTACTAGATGAACCTTTATCAAATCTTGATGCAAGACTTCGCTTGCAAACAAGAGAAGAAATTAAACGTATTCAAAGAGAAACAGGGATTACAACAATATTTGTAACTCATGACCAAGAAGAAGCAATGAGTATTTCTGATGAAATTGTTGTTATGAACTTAGGATTGAAACAACAAATGGATCATCCACAAACTGTATATGATGAGCCAATTAATGAGTTTGTTGCTAAGTTCTTAGGCAATCCACCTATTAATATTCTTGATGGGATAGTTAAAAACAAAAAATTGTTTATGAATGATATTCATATTGAAGACGTTAATCTTGATGATCAAGATGTTCATATAGGATTAAGACCAGAATTCTTTGTTATGGATCCTAAAGGATTAATAGAAGCAGAAATTGAAATAGTAGAGCATATTGGTCGTGACACAATGCTTATTTGTAGATTAGAGGAATTAGATGTAACCTTTAGATCTATTATTCCAGCATCTAGAGGACTGAAGATAGGCCAAAAGATTCATTTCAGTTATTCTAAGTTCTTTGTATTTAATAAAGAAACAGGGGAACGTTTAATCTAATGCTAGAATACAAGAAGGATGGTTGGAAAGCGGCGATAGCTTTAGGGCCTACATTGCTACTCTTGTCTGTTTTTACATTCTATCCTATAATAAATGCTGTTTTAATGGCATTCAAACAAAATTATGTATTCCTTGGAGGGAATTATGATGGCATTGGTTTTGGAAATTTTGTCACTGTTTTAACGGACCCGAAATTTCTTGATGCTTTAAAAAACACTTCAATAATGGTGTTTATTTCAGTCCCACTAACAATTGTTATTAGTTTATTACTTGCAGTTGCTCTTAATTCAGTTAAGAAATTTCGAGGATTTTTCCAAACAGTATTTTTTCTTCCATATGTTACAAATACAATTGCCTTAGGGTTAGTTTTTAATGTTGTGTTTCATAAAGATTATGGATTATTTAATAGTATTTTTGGATTAAATATGGTTGACTGGCTTGGAGCTGGAACAACTTATTGGCGAGCAATGTTTGTTTTGATGGTTTATACGATTTGGAACGGACTAGCTTTCAAAATTATAGTATTACTTGCAGGGTTGCAAAGTATTGATAAACAGTACTATCAAGCTGCATCAGTAGATGGAGCTAGTAGAAAAAGAGTATTTGGAAGAATTACTGTTCCTCTGCTTTCACCAATGATTTTATATGTGACCATTACATCATTTATTGGTGCTTTTAAAGTTTATACAAGCGTAATTGCTTTGTTTGGTAAAGGTTCTGGCCAAGCTGGGGCATATGGGCCAGACAATATGTTAATTACCGTTGTTGGTTATATTTATGAAAAATTATGGGCTTCAGGAACTCCTTTTGGAGTGGCTGCAGCGGCATCGATTATTTTATTTATTATTATCTTGATAATTACATTAATTCAAATGATAGTTAGCAAGAAGAGAGTTCATTATTAAGGGGTGATATTGTGGATAGAGAATTATATTTTGATGAACAACAGTTAAAGAAGTTTAGAATTTATACAATTTTCACTAAAATCTTTACTTATTCATTTTTAGTTTTATTAGCTTTATTTATTATCATTCCGTTTTATTGGATGATTATTACTTCGTTAAAACCAACTAGTGAGGTTATTTCACAAAATGTTACATTTTTTCCTAAAAATTTAAATTTTGCTGCCTATAAAGAAATTTTATTTGGAATAAATAAAATCCCTTTATTTTCAATGTATATGAATACAATTTTAGTTGGCTTCTTTACAACATCATTAACAATTGTTTCTGTTATCTTTGCTGCTTTTGCTTTTTCAAGATTAAAGTTTAAAGGTAGAGAGTTAATATTTTCAATTTTATTAATGACAATGATGATCCCTGGGGAAATATTTGTAATTACAAATTATATGACAGTTAATATTCTTGGTTGGTCTAGGGTGCCTGAAGGAGCTCCTTTAATTGATATTATTGGAAACTACGCGGCTTTAATTTTACCTTTTGTTGGAAGTGTGTTTTATACATTTTATTTAAGACAAACTTTTAGACAAATTCCAAATGAATTATATTTAGCTGCTAAGGTTGATGGACTTGGAGATTTTAAGTATTTATTTAGAGTAATGGTTCCAATTGCTAAATCTACTATTATTACTATTGTAATTTTAAGTATGATTGGCACGTGGAATGCTTATGTTTGGCCATCTTTAATTACAGCTAATAAAAATTTGTTTTTAGTAAGTAATGGACTTAATGAGGCGTTTAGAGGAACAATTGAATTATCTGGACCAAATTCAGTACTGAATCAACAAATGGCTGGTTCAGCAATGGTTACTTTACCTCTTCTTATAGTTTTCTTTATCTTAAAAGATTATATAATGAAGGGTGTATCTAGAAGCGGTATTAAAGGTTAAAAGTGATAACTAAAATAAATTTTAGTTATAAATAATATCTATAGAAAGGATTATAAAAATATGAAAAAATTTTTTATTGTATTAATTATGCTTTTCGGTTTATTTGCTCTTGTTGGTTGCGGTGGAAACGTGATAGACAAAGAATTTGCTGATTTAACGGAAGAAGTAAAAACATCTAGTGAGGAAATTAAAATTAAATTTAGAGTGCCATCAGGAGTTATCTCGGCAGCACTTCCAAATTTAATTGCTGACTTTAATGTAGTTTATCCTAATATTAAAGTAGAACTAGATGCAGTTAGTGGTGGATATAAAATGGTTAGACAAACAACTATTTTAGATATCCAATCAACAAAAGCACCAACTCTTGTATTAGGCTATCCTGACCATTTTGCTGAATATTTTTCAGCAGACGCGATGATTAAGTTACAAGATTTTATTAGTGGGCCAAATGGATATACTCAAACTGAGTTAGATGATTTTGTTCAGAGTTATTTGGATGAGGGTAAAAACTATGATGATGAAAAACCTGAAGATATGTATTCTCTACCTTTTAATAAATCAACAGAAGTATTGATTTATAATAAAACTATGTTTGAAGCGATGAAACTTAAAGATGATAGTATTGTTATTCCTAAAACATGGGAAGAATTAAAAACTGTTACTGAAAAAATCAATACTCTTGTTCAAGCTGGAGAGCTTGATGAAGTAATCACTATTGCTGAAGGAGAAAAGAAACCTTCTGAGTTATATGCTGAGGGAACATTCTATCCATTTGCTTATGATTCAGCTGCTAATGGTTTTATTACAATGACTCGTCAACGTGGTGGCGGATATACAGAAAAAGTTAATAATGGAAAAGGTTATATAGTATTTAATAGTCCTGAAAATGTTGCTGGGTTAAAATATTTTAAAGCAGAAAATGATGCTAAAAGATATGCTATTGCTGAAACATTTAATGATATTTATGCTTCAAATGCTTTTATGGCATTAAAGACATTCATGACTGTTGGTTCTAGTGCAGGAGTAGGACATAACATCCCAGAGGGTGATAAGTTTGAAATCGCTGTTGCTGAAGCACCTTATTTAGCAGCAAAACCTGGTAATAAATATATTATTCAACAAGGAACTAACGTAGCAATTCTTGCGCAATCAACAAATAAACAAAGAGCTGCTGCTTGGTTATTACTTAAGTTCTTACTTCAACCTGAATATACTGCAAAATTTGCAATGGCTACAGGTGGATACCTTCCAGTTAGAAAATCAGCATATGAAACAGATGATTATGCAGAATATCTAACTAACCCTCCTATTGGAAAAGAAGGGTTCTCAATGGCTGCTAATGTAGCGCTTAATTATTTAAATAAGGGTTATCAATTTTTCGTGGATCCAGCATTTGTAGGCTCAAGTGGAGTTCGTGATGAGGTTGCAGCATTATTTACTGCTATTATAGTGAATGATAAAGATGTTGAAGAAAGATTAACAAAAGCTTACCAAACATTAGGTAAAGCTTATCAAAGACCAGAATAATTTTATATATCATGAAATCGAATATGTTTAAAAAAACTGTAGGTATTTTCTTCCTATTCCTATTAAGTTTTACTTTAATAGGGTGTAAACCGGAAGAAATACCGACAGAAATTAATACTAATTATACCGATGCTTTAAAGCTAGAAGAAGATTATGAAAATAAAAGCTTTCTTGATTATGGCATTGGAGAAGTTACCTTAACTCAAGTAGTTGATGGTGATACAGCTCATTTTATTGATAAAAATAATAGGCGAATAACTGTTAGATTTTTAGCTATAAATACGCCGGAATCTACAGGTAGAATTGAAGCTTGGGGCAAAGCTGCAAGCGAGTTTGTTAAAAATATTTTAGCTGAAGCGAAAGAAAATGGTAGTATTGTCTTAGAATCAGAAGAAATAGGAAAAAAAGCTGAGTTAGACTCTACTGGAGGCAGATATCTTGCATATGTTTGGTACAAGTTATCTCCTGAAGCAGATTTTAGACTTTTAAATTTAGAGATTGTTGAAGAATGTTATTCAAAATTTACAAGTGATATAAGTAGTTCAAAACATGGTTTAGTATTTAATCAAGCTCATTTGAAATCATATGAAGTTCAAAAGAGAGTTTATGGAGAACAAGACCCAAATTTTGATTATAGTAATACAATATTGGAAGTAACAATAGCTGAGATTAAAAATAACTTTGAAGCTTATGATGGTGGAAGTAGACTTAAACTTGAAGCACAAGTTATGAGACTTTCCGGAGATAATATTTACTTACAAGATGTAGAGCAAACATTTAATGAAGAAACTAAAGAATATGAAAAAGCTGGAATCTATATGTTTAGTGGTTATGGTTCTGGACTTGGTAAATTAAATGTAGGCGCCGTTATTACTCTTCAATGCCAAACTGTTAATAATGAGATATATGGTAAACAACTAACTAACCCACAAAACGTGAGAGTTGTTGAACATAGAGATGGATTTAATGTGGATGTAAACCTTGTTCCAAGCAATGTTACTTCACTTGCTGAATATGAAGGGTATGTAGTTGAGATAAAAAACGTCAAGTTTATTAGTAAGTCAACACCGGATGATGATGGTGTATACACTATCTATGGTGAAATGGAAAACAAAACAAAAGTTAATTTACGAGTAGATAAAACAGTTTATCCAAAACCGGATTTCAGTTCTATTGAAGTTGGGGCTGTATATGATGTTATAGGTGGAGTATCTAAGTTTCATGATGGTTTTCAATTAATGTTGGCGAATAGCAAAGGTTATGCTGTAAATGACCTAGTTAAAAAATAAATAGGAGGAAAATATGTTTTTTAAAAATCTTAAAAAATTTAGTTTTATTGCAATGATAGCTCTAATAGCAGTCTTATTAGTTGGGTGTGTAAAAGACAAACCCGAAGATTTGCTAGCAGAAGCTAAAACAAAAATTTTGGTTGATGCTTCAATCACAAATTTAAAGAGCGATATTAATTTACAAAATAAAGCAATTGTTAAAGATTCAAAAGGTGAAGATATAGAAATCGATATTGTTTGGACTGTTACTGAATCAGAATTCTTTGCTATTGAAGTTGATGAAGAAGGAAAAGTTATGGGTAAAGTTACAAGGCCTGTAGCTGGCTCAGAACAGCCAGAAGTTACTTTAACTGCAACTTTAACTTATATGAAAAAAACAACCGACAGACAATGGACAGTTTATATTGCTCCATTACCTGAATCAGAAGACTTTACGATTAGAGATGCAATTGATCAACCAGTTGATACTATTGTAACTGTTGAAGGTATAGTTACTTATATTATGGCAGGAAAAGGATTTTTCTTAAAAGATGAAACAGCATCAATATATATATATACTAATGGTGAAGTAGATGCAGCTGTAGAACCTGGTGCAAAAGTAGAAGTTACAGGTTCTAAAATAAAATATTATGATTTATATGAAATTGAAAATC
>JAQUZK010000094.1 GCA_028691335.1 Candidatus Izemoplasmatales bacterium | reverse complement strand
GGCTTTACAAAAGCTAGCTAACAAAAAAGATAAGTAGGTTGTTATTTGTGGAAGTTCTAGTTTTAAAAAAGATGATTACAGAAGGTGTAGTAGATTTTGATATATTGATTAAGTTAACGTATAAAGGTTTAGGGCTTACAGAAATGGAGGCATTTTTGTTGATGGAGTTAAACTCTCTAAAACAAAAGAACACAAACTTTGTAACTCCTAAAATCATTACAAAAAAACTTACAATTACAGAAGAACAAGCTTTTTCATTAATGGATGATTTAATGCGTAAACAGTTTTTGACTTTTAAACTTATTAAGGGAGAAAACGGTAAGCAAAAAGAGAGTTTTGAAATAGATTTAACTTATGAAAAGGTTCTTTCTTATTATAAAGAAAAAGTTGTAGATGAAATGATGAAAGTCGATGAAAACTTTAACACCTTAGAAGAAGAGATAGTTGAGTTATTAGAGAAGAATTTTCAAAAGCAACTAAAGCCTCTTGAAGTAGAATTGATTATTAAGTGGATAAATGATTATAAGTATACAAAAGAAGATATAAAAGAAGCGATCTTTTCTGCAATAAAAGCAAATCGGTTTTCAGTTAGCTACTTAGATAGTGTCTTATTGAAAAAAAGACAGTTAAATCAAGAAGTTAAAATAAGAAAAACTAGTAAAAAGAAATCTCCGGTCCTAAAGGAGTTTTTAGAGTCATGACCAAAAAACAAGAAGTTGCACTTAAAATATATGATGAAATTTCAAAGCTTTACCCCAACGCTAGATGTGAGCTTAACTATCACAAGGATTATGAGCTCCTTATAGCTATCATGTTAAGTGCTCAAACAACAGATCAAGCGGTAAATAAAGTTACTGATAGATTGTTTGAAAAATACGATAGTCTAGTAAGTATTGAAAAAGCAAGTACTGAAGAAATAGAAAATGATATTAGAAACCTAGGTTTGTATAGAAATAAAGCAAAAAATATCAAGAATACAGTTGATATAATAATTAATAAGTACTCTGGTATGATTCCTAAAACACAAGTTGAGCTTGAGTCTTTACCTGGAGTGGGAAGAAAAACAGCAAATGTTTACTTAGCAGAAATGCACCACGTTCCCAGGATAGCTGTTGATACACATGTTTCAAGAGTTTCTATTAGACTTGGGTTCGCTAGTAAGAAAGCTACTCCTCTTATTATTGAAAAGAAACTCATGAGTTTATTTCCTCAAGAGTATTGGATTTCTTTACACCATAAGTTAATATTTTTCGGTAGATATTTTTGCACTGCTAGAAAACCAAATTGCAAAAAATGCCCGATAATTGAATATTGTAAAATGCCTGAATTGTAAAAAATTCAAGGCATTTTTTTCTCTATATTTAGGCGATAAATACTGGTTGGCTAAAACAAAAATAAAAATTTATCAAAAAAAATTTTTTAAATTATTTTAAAAAAGTATTATAATAATAAATGTCAATGACAAAATTTATATTACTAGGAGAAATTAAAATGCAAAAGGAAATTGAAAAAAGTATTAAAAAAAGAAATGAGGTATCGAGAAATTACTATTACAGATCTATTGGAGAACTACTAAAACAAAAGAGGTTAGAGTTTAAAATGTCTCAACAAGAGATGTCTTCAAAAATTTGTTCTGACACATATCTTTGTAAAGTTGAAACCCATCAACTTGTTCCTAATATGGAACAACTTAATCTCTTGATGGAAAGAGCTTTAATTCCCGCTGGGGAAATCTCTTTTCCTGAAGAACAAATGGATTATTTAGAAAAAAGTATTTATTTATTCTTTTGGAAAGATGTTCATGAGTATAAGAAATTATTTGATGACATTGATAAGTATCAGTTTTCAGCCCTTTTACAAGTTGTTAAGTTGGGATATTATATTCTTGAGAAAGATAAAGAAAATGCTCGTTTAGTTTATGTAGAACTACATAAGTATCTTAACTCACTTGAAGATATCGGGTTCTCAATATTTATGATGTATGGATGCTTCTATAATATTATGATAGAAAATTTTAGTACATCTAAATGTATCCTTGATCAAATAGATAGAATCATTATTAAGGATGAATTAAGCTATTCTTTAGTAAATTTAGCTAAGTTTATAACTTATGGAAACTTAGAATTTGGGTTTAGTACGATTGAACCTTCAAATATAGCTTTAAATGTTTTTGTTAAGCACTCAAATATTAAAAGAATAGTAGAACATAATTATTGGCGACAAATCTTTCTTATCTATGATGGTGTAGGAGAACAAGATTATTTTGAACAAAGTATCGCTCCGTACCTAGATGATGATGAATATAACTATTATTACTTATTAGCATCTATGGAACAAGATAAACCAATTGAATATATAGATAAAATACGTAATAATGGTAGATTCTATTTATTGGGATTGTTTTATAAAGCAAAGTTTTATCTTGAAAATAGTGAGATAGACAATTACAAAGAGGTTTTTTCTTTAATTGAAAGTTTGCATTATGAAATGAAATCAAAGATAGATTATTGTCATATTCTAAAATTAATCAAGAAGAATGAAGGAATGCTTATAAAGGATTATTATATAAACTACCTTTTGCCAGAAGCCGAGAATATTCAAAATCTTTACTTGATTAAACGCATTTTATACAAAATATCTGATATTCTTGATAGTAGAAATAGATATAAAGATGCTTTAGTATATCGAGTGAAGTATGATGTCATTAAAAAATCTCTACAAGCGTAAATAAAAAAAACTCCTTTTCAGGAGTTTTTATAATAATTTCATAATTTTTTTTGCTAAATTTAGGTAAATTATCCCTGCCATATCGGTTTCTTTACAAATGATTTTATCATAAGATGTTATTGGAATTTGGGCTAACAATTCAACTAATAGTTCGTCAGCCACTTTTTTTCCACCATCTTTTCCAAAGATGTAATGAAACTCATTATTTGCTTCAAAATAAGACATATTTTCTATAACGCCTAGAACTTCTTGGTTTAAATCTTTCGCAGCGTATCCAGCCTTTATTGCTATATGAGCTGCACTTTCTTGAGGTGTAGTCACGATCACTAATTTTGCGTCTTCAGAAAAATTCTTCAGATCCATCATGACATCGCCAGTACCAGGAGGTAAATCAACTAAAAAATAATCTATCTCCTCACTCCAAAGAGTATCTTCAAAGAAAAGTTTTAACACTTTGCCTAGCATTGGACCTCTAAGCATAAGAGCTCTGTTTTCTTCTACTAAATATTCTGTGGAAACCATTTGAATATTATCAATCTCAAATGGGAAAATTTTTCCGTTTTGATCTCCTAAAAGTTTATGATTAGTAGCGTTGAAAATCTTTGGCATATTAGCGCCATAGATATCCGCATCAATTACAGCGACTTTTTTGCCCATTCTTGTCAGTGCATAAGCTAAATTAGCGGTAACTGTTGATTTGCCTACACCGCCTTTTCCTGATGCGATAAGTAATGTTTTAGCTTCTTTGTTTCTAAGTTTTCTTTTAGTAAACTCAATTTTCACTCCAGCATATCCTAATTCTAGTTTTAGAATTTTTGCAATATCTCTTGTGATTTGTTTTGTATGATTCGGTTCTTTTTCTTGAACCTCAATAATTAATATAACAGTGTTGTTTTCATCAACACCAACATGTTTAATACTGTCGTTATCTTTTAGTTTTTGGTTACAACTCGGGTCGATAACTTCCCCGATTTTTTCTTTGATTATCGCAAATTCATCCATTGCTTTGCCTCCTTAGTTTCTAACCATAATCATTATAACGCATTTAGATTAGAAAATGAAACAAAATGTTTTTAGGCTTAAGTTTTACTAGATTTTTTTCTTGACATTTATTATATAAAAAAGTATAATTGATTTGCTGTGATGAGGTGATAGAATTGAAATGGACAATTCATGAACTGATTAAAAAAGCAACTAATGATAACTTAATAGATGAATCGATTGACTTAAGAAAGTATTTAAAGGATGACTTTGATGATTTCAAAGATATCTTGGAAACCAAGGTTTATGGCTCGTATGATTATAGTCGTATAGATCAAGTTTTTACTTTCAATCTAAATATTAAGACTACTCTTGTAATGATATGTTCTGTTAGTTTAAAACAAGTAGAAGTTAAGTTAGACTTTGATTCACAGATAAATTTCTCTGTTGATTATGTTGATGATGATACTCATATAATCGAAGGAATTACTATTGATTTAGATTCGTATATTTTCTCTGAAATTCTCGTTGAAAAACCTATGAGAGTTGTTGCGCTTGATGCAAATGTAGATTTTACTGCAGAAAAAGAGAAATTTACTGAAGAAGAAATAATAGAAAACAATCCATTTTCAAAACTAAAAAAGTAAGGAGGGTTATACATGGCTGTACCACAAAGACGAATTAGTAAGACTAGAAAAAGAAAAAGAAGAACAAATTTTAAATTACATGCTCCAGCAATGGCTGTATGTCCTAACTGCGGTGAACTAACACTTTCTCATCAAGTTTGTAAATCATGCGGATTTTACAAAGGTAAATTAGTTGTTGAACCAAAAGTTGAAAAAGAAGCTGAATAAAAGAAAAGATACGTTGAATTTTCAACGTTTTTCTTTTGCCTTTATGATATAATAATTAGAGTGGTGATAAATTATGGAAAAACATATTCCTGTATTATTAAACGAAACAATTGAATTACTAAATATTAATCCAAATGGTATATATATTGATATGACTTTAGGTGGTGGAGGCCATTCTGAAGAAATACTCAAAAGATTAGATCATGGTGTTCTATATGGCTTTGATCAAGACATATATGCAATTGAAAAAACTAAAAATCGTCTTAGTAGTTATAATAATTTTTATGCTATAAACGATAATTTTAAAAACGCCAAGAAGAGACTTAATGATTTAGACGTAGAGAGTGTTGATGGAATAATATTTGACTTAGGTGTATCATCATTTCAGTTTGATATCCCTGAAAGAGGATTTTCATATCGATTTGATTCTCCACTAGACATGAGAATGGATCAATCAGCATCAAAAACAGCATATGATGTAGTTAACAATTACTCATTTTCAGATTTAGTTAGAATATTTTTCGAATATGGAGAAGAAAAATATTCCCGACAAATCGCAAATAGAATTGTTAAAACTAGAGAAGAATCTCCTATTAATACAACGTTTGATTTAGTGGATATAATTAAGGCCTCGATACCAACTAAAGAGCTTCATAAAAAAGGCCACCCAGCAAAAAAAGTTTTTCAAGCTTTGAGAATAGAAGTAAACAACGAACTTGATATTTTAGAAGATTCTCTTAATGATTCAATAGAATTATTAAAGCAAGGAGGAAGGTTAGCGGTAATTACTTTCCATTCTCTTGAAGATAGAATATGTAAAAGATTATTTAAAAAATTATCTATAATAGAAATACCAAAAGGTTTAGCGATTATTGTGGATGAAAAACCTGTAATTGATTTAGTCAATAAAAAGGTTGTTACAGCAGATATTGATGAATTAAGCGAAAACAATAGAGCTCATAGTGCCAAATTAAGAGTGATTATTAAAAATTAAAAAATAATAGTTGACATAGAGCTATTCTCTGTGTTATCATATTTTTGCGTTAAAAATGCAGGTGTAGTTCAATGGTAGAACCTCAGCCTTCCAAGCTGATTATGAGGGTTCGATTCCCTTCACCTGCTCCATATTGAATTGAAATAGCTTCCAAAAGTTGGAGATATGGTATAATAACCATACCACTCTGATGAAGGGAGCTTTTTTATTTTATGAGATTAACACTAGAGCAAAAAATGAAGATGTGTGAAGAGCATGTTATAAAGGGTAAATCAATATCTGATGCATCAGAGATATATGGAGGATATGACATAGGAAACCTTAAATATCTGATTAACATATATAAAAGATATGGAAGTAAAGCGTTCTTAAACCGGGAGAAC
>JAQUZK010000093.1 GCA_028691335.1 Candidatus Izemoplasmatales bacterium | reverse complement strand
TAACTTACGTGATTATGGCTTAATAGGTTTTTCCAACTATAGAGATATTTTTTTATCAGGATTTGAAGGATTAGTATCAATGACAATTTGGACATTTAGTTTTGCGATTTCTGTTGTGGTAGTATCATTTATTCTAGGTGTTTTTATTGCTACATTGTTACAAAAAAATAAGGTGAGTATAGCGAAACTCTATAGAATAATTTTCATACTTCCATGGGTAATTCCTACTGTCATCACACTTTTAATGTGGCAAGGATTATTAGAAACTGAAGGAGGATTAGTTAATCAAATTTTATCTTTCATAGGGATTAATAGAGTGCCTTGGCTTTCAAACCCTTGGGTAGCAAAGTTTTCAACAATTATGGTTATGACATGGTTTTCTTTTCCTTATTTTATGGTGGTAGCTAGCGGATTAATTCAATCTATTCCAAAAGATTATTACGATGCAGCAAAAGTTGATGGAGCGAATTCTTTTTACTTGTTTTTTTGTATTACTTTACCTCTTGTCTTTAAGGCAATGGTGCCGACTTTAATTATGTCTTTTATCATGCAGTTCAACCAGTTTGGAGTATATATATTAACCGCTGGAGGGCCTGCTGCAGACAAACTTGGTGAACCGGGAGCTACAGATTTATTGATTACATATGTTTTCAACACAGCTTTTAATACCGGAAGATATGCAGTTGCAGCTACTTATTCAGTTATTATTTTCATTTTCATAGCCTTATTTGCGATTGCTTCAATGCGAATTTCTAGAAAGGTGATGGATAACTAATGAAAGGTAATAAGCTTAACATAAGTAAAGTTGTATCAAATATATTTTTGCTTACATTAGCAATCATAACTATAACTCCTTTTGCTTATATTATTATGATTGCATTTGGCAAAAATATAATAGGGACAAGCGCCACAATACCAAAGGAACTCACTTTACTAAACTTTCAAAGACTCTTCACTGAGACAGCTTTTCTCAATTGGATTTTTAATTCAATAGTGATTGGTTTAACTACAATGATGATATCTGTAATTTTTGTTAGTATTACTGTCTATGTGTTCTCAAGAATGCGATTTTATGGTAAAGAAAAACTATTTAAATTTGTGATGTTAATTCAAATTTTCCCATTAACTTTATCAATGGTATCAATATTTAGAATTTTTGTAACTTTAGGTATTCTTAACGATATTAAAGGACTTATTATAATAAATTCAACTCTTTCATCAGCTGGATTAGTATTATTGGCAAAAGGATTCTTTGATACTATCCCTTACGAAATTGATGAAGCGGCGATGGTTGATGGTGCTTCAAGATTCCAAACTCTTACAAAAGTTATATTACCATTAGCTAAACCAATGCTAGCTGTGGTAGCTATCCAGAGTTTTGTCATTGCATATAATGAATATGTCATCGCTTCAACTGTTATGACACAAGGCTTAGAAACAATGCCACTTTCTGTGGGCTTGCAATCAATGATTAGTGGACAATACGGTACAAACTGGAGTATGTATTGTGCAGCTGCTATTTTAGGTTCAGTGCCGATGATTGTTTTATTTTACTCATTACAAAAATATTTTATTGGTGGTATCACAGAAGGTTCAGTCAAAATGTAAAGGAGAAAGTAATGGAAAAGTCATCTGTTTTTCATCAAGTTCATGGCCTATATTGTTATTCACAAACAAGAGACAGTTTAACAATAAGAGTTAGAACAAATATAAATGATTTTAAAGAAATAATTGTAAACTACAAAAATCTTTACGACCATACAGAAGATATTTACCATAAAACAATGGATATATTATTGGTTAATGAAGATTATGCCATATATGAAACTAGTATAACTATAAAAGAAAAGCATTTTAAATACTTTTTTTCTTTGATTGATTATAATAACAAAACTTATTATTATACCTCTGATGGATTTTTAAACAACCCTAAACAAGATAACTATTTTTACTATCCTCAAATTAATGATGATGATATTATAAATTTACCAAAATGGGCAGAAGGAGAAATAATTTATCAAATACTTATCGATCGTTTCTATGATGGAGATTATACAAACAATCCGATAGATGTACAATCTTGGGATTCTTTACCGAGTCGTAACACATATTATGGTGGTGATTTCAAAGGAGTTATTAATAAACTAGATTATTTGTCTAGTTATGGAGTTAAAATGATTTATCTATCACCAATATTTAAGTCTCCAAATTATCATAAATATGATATTGTTGATTACTATCAAATAGAATCCATATATGGGAGTAAGGATGATTTGATTGATTTAGTAAATAAAGCTCATGAAAAAGGTATGAAAATAATTCTTGATGTTGTATATAATCATTGTTCATCTTTACATCCATTTTTTCAAGATTTATTGAAATATCAAAAAAATTCTATTTACAAAAATTGGTTCAAGGTTGAAAACTATCCTATTTCAATTGCAAAAGGTAATTATGATAATTTTGCTAATCAAGTACCATCTATGCCAAAGTTCAACACTGCAAATCCTGAAGTAATTGAATATTTGGTTACACAAGCTCTATATTGGGCAAAAGAATTGAAAATTGATGGTTATCGTTTAGATGTATCGGATGAAGTTGCCCATATTTTTTGGAAAATTTTATATCAAAGGTTGACTGCATTTAATCCCGAATTTATTATTATAGGAGAAATTTGGAATCACGCAACTAAATGGCTAGGAAATGTGGAAATGCATACTACAACCAATTACAAATTAAGACAAAATATTATTGATTTTATGACTGGAGATCAAGAATCTAAGGATTTTATTAAAAGATATAATGAAAATAAAAGCCGATATTTAACTCCCCATTATACTTACTTAATAAGTTTGCTTGGAAGCCATGATACCATTCGGTTGAGAACAAAGTTAAACAGTGATTTAACTAATCATCTTACTTTGAGACTGATGCTAATGCTTGAAGGTATTCCTTTAATTTACTATGGTGATGAAATTGGTATGGAAGGTAATGATGATCCCGACAATAGAAGAGCAATGAAATGGGATTATATACAAACGCAAGAGATTATTGAAACTAAAAGATTTGCGGTTTTAAGAGCTAATAATGAATGTTTGAAAAAAGGAAAAACTAGTTTTATCGAATCACAATCAAGAGTTATTAAGTTCTTTAGAGACTATAAAAACAGTCGAATTATGGTTATTTTAAATTTGAGTGATAGTGATGTTATTGAATCTACTCCAAACTTAAGAGATATATTTTCTGGAGTAAAAAGTAATGTTGTTAAGCCAAAATCAATAAGAGTATTTATCAGTGAATAACCAACATAGTTGGAAATATAAAGGAGAATGAGAATGAAGAATTTTAAGAGAAAAACCATTACTATTTTTACTGCTTTATTAATGATTATAGGACTCACGGCTTGTAATGGTAAAACCACTAGTTCCACAACTGAAGGAACAAACACACCTGATGCAACTACGACAACTAACAGTAGTACAAGTACCACAGATCAGCCTATTAGTTATTATTTAGCTGGTAATTTTTCTGGGTACATTGCTAATGAACATGATTTTTTAATGGAAGAAGTAGAGAATAACCCTGGATGGTACCAAATCACAGTATCTTTAACAGCAGATAATAGAGATAATGCCTATGATGGACATTATTATAAAGTTACTGATGGAACATGGACAAATTGTTGGGGTACAGACAATTATGCTTTACAGCCAGTACCAGCTTCACCTACAGGTGGAGGGTTAGGCTCAATTTGGATTTATGATAATCAAGATTTGACTGTTCTTTTTGACAGTGAAACTAGAACTATATATGACAGTTCCATGGAGAGAACATTATCTAATCCAGTGATTTATGGTGATTTTTCAAATTGGTCATTATCAGATGAAAGAGCATTAGTTTTAACGCAGTCTACAACAGATGAAAAACTCTTTGTTGGAGAATTCACTCTTCCTGCATATACAGGAACTTCAGAAGAAGGATATTCTTTAGCAGTTTGTTTATCTGAAAAGTATTATATTTGGGCTGGTTCTGGATCATGGGGTGCCGGAGAACAATATTTATTTGACGGATCTGCTGCAGCAATGGGCGTTATTTCACATCTAAAACCTACAGAAGAAACTACTTATCAGTTTACATTTAATAGTGAAACAAATATCACGACCGTGGTTGTAGAATTGGACAATCCTGTCATTTATGGTGATTTTTCTGGGTGGTCACTAGACCCAAATGATGCAATTGAACTTATTCAAGATTCAGAAGATGAAAACCTCTACATAGGAACTTATACTATGCCTGCATATGCTGGACAAGATAAAGGGTACATGTTATCTTTAGCTACATCTTTGCAACTATATTTTTGGCAAGGTGTCGGAAGTTGGGGCGCTAGTGAACAATATTTGTTCAGTGGTGATTCTGGTGGTATGGGAAAAGTAACGTATCTTAATATTTCTGAAAGTATGGAATTAACATTCACCTATAATAAAACAACGAATGTAACAACCATTACACCACCTACAGGTAAAACTGTTGCACCATTTGAAATGTTATCAGGACCAACATTATATGGGACATTTACCAGAATTACTGATGACTCTGAGTGCTTTATTCTCGAGGGAGAAGGGGCAGCTGTTATGACTTTAGTTTCTGGAGAAACAGATTTATATGAAATAACTTTGAGCTTGAACATTTATGAATCTCCAACTAGTGGGTATTATACTGCAGATGAAGGATACAGATTTATCGTTGTTTTAACAAAATCTGATGTTGGTTGGGGATATTATGCTGGAGAACAATATTTGTTTGATGGCTCACCTGCAACAATGGGAGCTTCTACGATAGTTAACATAACAGAAACAGGAAATTATCATTTTATTTATAATAGTACGACAAACGAAACCACTTACTCAAAAGTTGAGTAAAATCTAAAATAAAAGGACAATTAAAAGATATGCTTAGAAAAAAAACATGGGAACCAGATTTCGCGAATTTAGAGTTGGTTTTACAAAAGAAAAAACCAAAACGACCTGTTTTTTTTGATTTTATTATTGGAGAAGATAAGGAAAAGATGCTGATAGGGGACGAACATAAAACTGATTCTGAATTTGATAGAGTAGTTTCAACAATCAAAGCTTTTGATTCTGCTGGATATGATCATGCACCTATTATAATTAGAGGATTATCCTTTACTAGAAAAAGTGATGAAAAAAGTGGACAAACCAAATCTTTGAATAGTGGTGCTACAATAACAGACTGGGATAGTTTTTATAACTATCAGTGGCCAGATATAAATGATTGTGACTTTTCCATTATTACTAAAGCCGGTAAATATCTTTCACCAAAAGTGAAGTTTGTTCCTTTTAGTTTAGATGGCATACTTGAAAACACGATAGGTATAGTTGGATATGAAAATATTTGCATGATGTTGTATGATGAACCTGAACTTGTAAAAAAAATCTTTAGTAATGTTGGTAAAAGAATAAGAGACTATTTTGCGAAATGTTTAGAATATCCAGAAGTTGGCGCTATTCTATGTAACGATGACTGGGGTTTTAATACACAAACTATGTTACCGCCAGATGTATTAAGAGAAAATGTTTTTCCTTGGTATAAGGAAATTTCCGATTTAGTTCACTCCAAAGGGAAATACGTAATACTTCATTCTTGCGGCAATTATAACAGTATAATCGAGGATATTGTTTATGATATAAAAGTTGATGGAAGACATTCCTACGAAGACAATATAACTCCAGTCGAAGTTGCTTATGATGAACTATCAGATAAAATTGCTGTTCTTGGAGGAATTGATGTAGATTTTTTAGCTAGATCAACACCAGAAAGTATAAAACTAAGGTCAAAAAAAATGCTAGAAAAAACAAGAAATCGATGAACGTATGCTTTAGGTTCAGGAAACTCTGTTCATTACTACATTTCAAATGAAAA
>JAQUZK010000092.1 GCA_028691335.1 Candidatus Izemoplasmatales bacterium | reverse complement strand
CGAGTGGTTAACTAGTTCAGGCTCTATTTCATCTCTTGATCAAGGAAATGATTTTTCAACTATAAAAGAACCTACTTATATATGGGGAGAACCTTCATTTGATTCTTTATTCTATTGTGCAATCATCGGGAAAGATAGAGTGATTAGAGAAAACGACATTATTGAAAAGAGTAGGTACGTAAAAACAATCAATATAAAAAACAAAGGTGGAGTCTTACAGTCAACCGATTTGAATTTTTCTCACGGATTAAACTCGATAATAGGAAATTCGGGAAGTGGGAAAACGCTACTTCTAAATTTAATCAAATTAAAACTCACTGGTAAAAATTTAACTAATGCTGTAAGTGCTACAAATGCGGATTACTCACAGATGTATAAAAATTCAGAAATTCTGATTTATGATAATAATGGCGTTATTTTTAAGCCGAACGAAATAAATGTTTTTGAAGGAGAAAATCTTTATAAACAAATTATTTCAACTTTAAACTATGACAAAGCAAAGTTGTTAATGGATTTAAACGCGATGCCTTCATTTGTTCAAACGCAAAAACTCATAGATAAATTCAATGCTGATTTAAACATCTATATTTCTAATCGAATAAAACTTAACGACAATTTGGCAACTATCAATAAGTCTCTTGTAAAGTCATTTGCCTCCGTGGAATATTTAAGGAGCAACGAAAACTTACCTGATTTAGTTGAGTATATAATGAATCCTAAGTTAAGGACTGATAAACAAGCATTGAACACAACTTTGAACTCAATAAATGACGATATTAGTAAGATAAAATTTAACTTTGATTTGATTAAGCAATTATTAAATAAGTATGCACTTAAAAAAGAGGTTAAATCTATAATTGATATTAGACTATCTTTATTAAGGAAAGTCCTACTTAATAAGATTGACACAAAGGTAAAAATTATTCAGTTAGATGAAAAGATTCTTATTTCTAATAAACTAAGTTCAATAGTAACTGATTACAATAAAACAATTGGCGAACGAGCGAAAGTTGCTAATGAATCAAAGCAAATAATCTCTGATGAATTTGAGAGTATTATCAATACGTTGAAAGAATCAACATTCACCAAAGTAAAACTCTCAATACCCACTTTAGATGAAGAGAAGTTGATACAAAGTGTTATAAAAAATGATGAATTAATCAAACTAGAAAACTTTAGTGTTGTGAAACGTATTTACTATGAGGATTTTACTACTTTTTTTGACTCAGCTATAGGTTCTGCTCAAGGGAAAATTTTAAAAAGTGAATTCTCAAAGTTTAAGCTAGCTCCAATAACTCTTTTTAAATCAGAAACTGTTAAAGATTTAGCGAACGTATTTATTGAAAAGAAATATAGAAATTCAAATATCTATAAGTTGATTCCAGAAGCTCTAATTAAGTTTGAAATTATGATTAAGAACTTAGATGATGAATATCAGAAAATAGATACATTAAGTGCTGGACAATTATCAAAGATATATATCAATGTATTAATTGATAGTAAACTAAAAGCAATGGAGAATAATGCAATAGTTTTATATGATCAACCTGATAATAATTTAGAAAAAACATTTATCCTAGAAACGTTAGGAAGAAAGCTAGCAGAATTGAAGAAAAAATATCAAGTAATAATAACTACACATGAACCGCTTTTGGTAATTAATTCGGATTCAAATAATATAATTCATGCTGCTAATGATCCAATAGCTGGAGTTAATAAAATTACATTTGAAAACCTTACCATGTATGATATTGGAGATAAGAAAGCTGCAATTGAGAAAATAGCTCAATTAATTGATGGTAGTAAAAGAGCAATTCAATTAAGAAATCAAATATATGGAGGTTCAATTTAATGAAAAAAATCATTGTAACTAAAGATGGTAAAGTCACTTTTGATGGTAAAGAGATAACCAAAAAAGACATTAATAGTGATTTCCTTGATGACTTATTTATGAGATCATTAAAGAGTGAAGTTGAATTTGATATTGATGATACAGATCCGATATCCAAACTGTTTGCCATGATACGTGATGAAACTAAATCGGGTTCTGAGTTTTATGTTCAGTTTGAGAGTTTAAAAAAATCCTATGAAAAGATAATAACTGAAAAAACCGCTATTGAACAAGCGGATTCAGAGGAAAAACTTTCGTTTTAGTATATTAATTAAATATGGTTTTATAGCATAGGAGGATTAAACCTCAGACTTTTTCTTTAAATATATGTATCTACTACACTTGATTTAACACTTTAGATAAATTCTATTTTAACCTATTATAAAATCTAATATTATGATATAATATTTTTAGTTGCATGATAATTGTTGTAGTGAATGGAGGAAAAATGGCGAAGATTGATGAAAAAATATTATGGGCTTCAGCAGACAAATTAAGAGGGAGTGTTAGTGCATCTGATTATATGTACGTTGTATTAGGATTAATTTTTTTAAAATACATTTCTGATCGCTTTGAAGACAAATATAATTATTTAGTAACAGAGGGTGAAGGATTTGAGAATGATAAAGATGAATATACATCTGAACACATTTTTTGGGTGCCAGAAAAATCAAGATGGAATTATATATCACAATTTTCAAAACAAGAAGAACTTGGACAAAAACTTGATGAGGCATTTATTGAAATAGAAAAAGAAAATGATGAATTAAATGGAATTTTACCTAAAATATATTCTTCTTCAGCAATTGATAAAAGAAGACTTGGCGAACTTATAGATTTATTCAGCAATCAGCTTGAGACATCTGTTGAAGGCGATTTCATGGGGCAGATTTACGAATATTTTATGGGGAAATTTGCCAGAAACTTAGGACAAACAGGTGGAGAATTTTATACTCCAAGATGCATCGTTCAACTATTGGTTAGAATGATAGAACCTATGGGTGGTAGAGTATATGATCCTTGCTGTGGAAGTGGCGGTATGTTTGTACAAGCTGCTGATTTTGTTAAAGCACATAGAGGCAATGTAGATAAGATTTCTGTTTACGGACAAGAATTAAATACAACAACTTGGAAACTTGCTAAAATGAACTTATCTATTCGAGGAATTGATGCTAATCTAGGAGAGTCACCGGGAGATACTTTTCATGATGATAAACATAAATCTCAAAGATTTGATTATATATTAGCGAATCCTCCTTTTAATATTAGTGATTATGGACAACCATCATTGTTAGAAGATCCAAGATGGGTATATGATATTCCACCTGCTGGAAATGCAAACTACGCATGGATTCAACATATGTATTCAAAATTAGCTCCAAAAGGAATAGCCGGGTTTGTTTTAGCTAATGGATCACTATCTACCACATCTAAACAAGAATATAACATTAGAAAACTTATGCTTGAAGATGGTATTGTTGATTGTGTCATTACTTTACCAGATAAGTTGTTTTATACAACAGGAATACCAGTATCTCTCTGGTTTATTAGAAAAAGTAAAACTACTAATGAAGTTTTATTTATTGATGCTCGAAATTTAGGAGAAATGATAGATAGAAAAGTAAGAGAACTAAAAGAAGAAGACCTAGTTAAAATTACGGATACATATCATAATTGGTTAAAGGATAAAAACTATGAAGATGTTAAAGGTTTCTGTAAAAAAGCATCTTTAGATGAAATAAGAGAAGCTGACTATACACTAGTTCCGGGAAGATATGTAGGAATTGATGATTCTGATAAAATGAGTGAAGAAGAAATTGATGCTGAAATTAAAAAATTATCTTCTGAACTATTAGACTTATTTGAAAAGAATAGGGAACTAGAGAACAAAGTTGAGGAAATACTTAAATCTAATATGTAGTTCTTACAATGTCAACTATGTGTTGTTGAAAATTAATAGTATGAAAATTTGAAATATCTAATTTTAAAAAGTCTTTGGCAGATAATTGGAAAACAGTATCTCCTTTTAATAGTTGTCTCAGTTTTGCCTTTGTCGAAACTGATTGGAGATAATAAAATAAATATTTCAAATTGCATTCGGTCGTTGTTAATGCAAATGTATGTGTTCCATTGATATAATTAACATTATCAAATTGCACATAGACAAAATGTCCAAAATCCTCTACAGTTTCTGTTACATCAGGAAAAATTATTGAATCAGAATTTATGATTTTTTCCGATTTTATAGTTTTCGTAAAACTATTAATAATACTTGAACTGGTAATGCTTTTATTACTATAATTTTTATAAATATCTCCATAATGAATACATTTAATTCCTTCAATTGATAAATCAACTCTTGATGTTGTATTAGGTCTATATATTTTTATTATTTCTTCTAATTTCATAAAATGTTTGTCTCCTAGAAAGGTTTTTATATGAATATAAATGAATGCTGTTACATTGTAAATGAAAAAATAAAATCAAATAGTGTTGATATAAATAAGTATGTTACAACAGAGAATATGATTTCAAATTTTGGTGGTATAAAACAAGCAAACAGCATCCCTGCTGGCAGTATTACTAAAGTTGAGCCAAATGATATTTTAATTTCAAATATAAGACCGTATTTCAAAAAAATATGGTTGTCTTCAATTTATGGAGGGTGCTCGAGTGATATTATTTGCCTGAGAGCAAGAGAAGGACATAATGCAAAGTATATATATTATAATTTAGTAACTGACAATTTCATAAATGTGTTCGTAAAATCAGCTAAAGGAACGAAAATGCCTAGAGGTGAAAAAAGTGTGCTTTTAAATTATCCAATACATAATGTGACCCATACAGAGCAACAACACATAGTTGACACTATAGGAAGTATCGATGATTTAATAGAAAACCTAAATACCATCAATTGTAAAATTAATGATCTAATTCAAATTATATTTCGTAAACACACCCATCACCTTAATACAACTCGTATTGGTAATTTGAAGGGATATTCAATTATTAAATCAGGTATAAAAACTTTTAGCGGAACAAAAGTTTATTTAAACACAGCTTCAGTTAACGAGAATGGAATATCTTCAAATGATTATATTATAACGATGAAAGATAAACCTTCAAGAGCGAATATGCAACCCATTCCAAATTCCGTTTGGTTTGCCAAATTAAAAGATAGTCCTAAATTCTTATATGTTAGAGATTTTATGGAATATATCCTAAATAATTACATTTTTTCTACAGGGTTTATGGGATTAGTTTGTGACAATTCATATGTCTCTAACTACATGTATTCGCTAATAACAAGTAAGCAATTTGATGAAAACAAAAATGCTCTATCCATTGGCGCAACTATGCAAGGAATCAATAATGATTCATTCAAGGAAATTCAAGTTCCTAATGTAAATATAAATTTAATGACTACAATAGGTAAAGAAGCTGAGTCAAAAATAAAATTTATATATTATAATAAGAAGAAAATTGAAAGATTGACTCTATTGAAAAAAAATTACTTAAAAAAGTTCTTTGGATAATGCACTCCAAAGAACTTTTTTGCTATTATATATAAATATCTCAGGAGGTATTTATATATGATAGAGGAATTTAAAGAATGGTTAAAAATGCAAAACTTATCAATGAATACAATAGATTCATATGTTTTTTCAGTAAATCAGTTTCTTTCGTTTTACAAAAAAAATAACAAAAGATTACATTTCTGCATATAAAGGTTATTTAATAGAAAATTATAAAGGGAAAACAGTAAACTTAAGAATCCAAGGGTTAAATAAATATCTTGACTTTATTGAGAAAAGTTCATTGAAAACGAGGTTTATAAAAATCCAACAAAAATCAGTATTAGAAAATGTTATCAGTAATGCAGATTATCACTTTTTATATATTCAATTGAAAAAAGATAATAATAATGATTGGTATTTTGTGGTGAGATTTTTGGGAGCTACAGGATGCCGAGTGAGTGAACTTATTGAAATTAAAGCAGAACATGTTATTTTGGGACATATCGATATTTATTCAAAGGGCGGGAAGATTAGAAGGTTGTATATTCCTAAG
>JAQUZK010000091.1 GCA_028691335.1 Candidatus Izemoplasmatales bacterium | reverse complement strand
AAACATATCGCCTATCTCTAGGTCTATTTCTTCTTCATTTGTATATAATATTCGCAAATAACAGTCTTGATAACTTAAATCAAATCCTGATATAGATACCTTATCAAAAGTCAATGTTAAACCAAATAAGTAATACTGATTACCTTTGAATAAATATCCGCTATCTTTTTCGTCTATTCCACTTATAGTCACAGCTATTTCTTCTTTTTCAGTATGAATATATGCATTTGTTATATTGCTTATTTCAGTAAAAAAACTCCTGTCATCATCAATAAATAAATTAACAACTATTTCCTCATCTTCTGTCATTAATCTTGAATAATTCATAGGAAGAGTAAAATAATTTATTTCATTCTTTCTTTCACCACTTAAACAAACGATTAATCCCCCTATCGCAAGATAGACAACTATTACAACCAAAAATACTTTTTTCATTTAAATTCTTTCCTTGAATATTTCATAATACTCAGTTTTTATAGTGAAAATTTCCCATCCCCCGGATTTTGTAGTTATCCAAAAAAAATATGATTTACCGACTCCGTTATTTATCTCTCCTGTTCCTCTTGTTAGTATCTTTACATAAGTCATTGGGTCAACAATAATCTCAAACTCATAAGTTTCTTCATTAGTAGTTAATTTCGAATATGATACTGAAGCTTTAATATTCGCATCAATCCCACCTTTAAATTTCTTGATGTTTCCACTCAAGTCTACTTTAATTGAGCCCGAAGCTGATAATTGCAAATTCGTTTCTTCTTTAGTTTTCAGTTTAATATCTTGTTTAATCGGAGTGTATCCATTATTATAAATCTTAATTTTTGTCTCAGAAACAAATTCTACTGGTTCGTTCTTATTGACTACATAAATATTCCAACCAGAGAATTTTCTTTTTGCAACTTTCTTATATAGAGTTTTATAATCTTTTGAACTGAAATCCTTCAACAGTTTAGCATCACTATCATCAAAAACAATTTCTTGATAGTTTTGATAATCCTCTGCTTTTACTACTATATTTGTGCAAATAAAAATTCCTAATAAAGTAAATAACAAAAATATTTTTTTCATAAAAAAAACCTCCTCTTTTGTAAAAATAATACTTAAGAAAAGGTTTATTTCTTTTATTTAATTGGATTCTCTTTAAAAAATTTAATAGTATCATCATATCCGAGATTAAATCTTTTCTCTGCTTGATTTCCATCAAAGTTTAAAACACCACCTAATGAACGCCAATGCTTTATTTCATAAAAGTTTATCCCTGGATATTTATGCTTATTAATAAAATACATCCTTAACAAATGAATCACTATAATACTATCACATCCAGCATCTATCAAAGGTTTTACTGGGGCGTTGTCATACAACCCTCCATCAAATACTTGTTGGCCCTCCATTTTCACTGATGGAAAGACAAAGGGGATCGAACAAGAAGCCAAGATTTGCTTATTGATATCTTCGTCATTTTGTTCATGAAGAGGAGAATAAATCACCTGTGACTCATTCTTTATATAATGTTTAAAAGAAGACTTTAACAAACCCATAACACCTTCATTTTCCATGCCCGCAGGTGAAAGTGTAACATAAACTTTGTGCTTTTTTAATTTTTGAATATCAATATTCTCTTCTAAAAGTTTTTCTAAAGCATTAATCTCATAAACACCTTGATTGACTATATCCATTTTTCTTTCTCTAATTGTTTTAAATATAGAGGTATCCTTATTAAAATCACTTGCTGGATAATTAAGCCATAATTCTTTTATCTCATCAACTGATCTCGAAGCTAAAAGAGAAGCATTTACTGAACCAATACTTGTCCCACTTATAGCATATACTTTATCTAAATACCCTAATTCTTCTAAAGCTTTTAAAGCTCCAGCCTGATAAGCGCCTCTTGCCCCGCCACCAGTAAGACACAATCCTAAACGTTCCATATTCCCCCGCTTTAATACATCATTTTCTTCTTGTTTTGATAGACTTCTTTGATAGTTCCTCCACCTAAACAAATATCTCCTTGATAAAATACCGCAGCCTGACCTGGAGTCATAGCTCTAACTGGTTTATTAGTAATAACTTCTAAAGTGTTATCATCTAACCAGTTTATTAAAACCACATTATCTGCTTGTCTATATCTAAACTTAGCGCTACATTCTAATCTACCAGAAAACCTATCTTTAACAATCCAATTAACATCTTCTACAATTACTCGATTAGCATATAGATAAGGGTTATCTAAACCTTGTCCAGCCAACAATACATTTTTTTCAAGATCCTTACCTACTACAAACCATGGTGCGTTTTCAAACCTATTATCTCCACCTATATTAAGACCTTTTCTTTGACCAATTGTGTAGTACATCAATCCATCATGTTTTCCAATAACTACACCATCTAAAGTCTTGATAAGACCTGGTTTACTAAAAATATAATTTTTTAAAAAATTCTTGAAATCTCGTTCTCCAATAAAACATATTCCAGTAGAGTCTTTTTTTGTAGCGGTAGGAATATTATTCTTTAACGCAATTTCTCTAACTTCCTTCTTCTTCAACTCCCCTACTGGAAATAAACTTCTCGAAAGTTGTTCTTGAGATAGCTGTGATAAGAAATAACTTTGATCTTTGTTTCCATCTACCCCTCTTAACAAAAAGTATTCACCATTAACTTCTTTTTTTCTAGCATAGTGACCATAAGCAAAATAATCAGCTCCTAAATCTTCAGCTACTTTTTGAAATCCCGCAAATTTAACATATTTATTACATAAAATATCAGGATTAGGTGTCCTATTTTTTTTGTATTCCTCAATAAAATACTCAAAAACATAATCCCAATATTCTTTTATAAAATCATGACGATATAATTTTATACCTAAATGTTCCGCAACTTTTAGAGCATCCTGATAATCCTGTTCCTGCGGACAAATATCATTTTCTAAACTAGGATTCCCTAATATATCATTATTAGCAGCTGAATCCCAATTTCTCATAAAAAGACCGACAACATCATATCCTTGTTGTTTTAAGAGATATGCACTTACAGCTGAATCAACTCCACCGCTTAAACCTACTACGACCTTTTTCATGATGACCTCTTGATGTCTGACACAATTTTAAAATCACTTCTAGGTGATAGAGCAAAATCAAAAACCTTAGGAGAATCAGGACTAGCAGCTCTCTTAAATTGTTGAGAAAAGAACCTTTTAAAGAAATTATCCGTATAATTTTTAGCTTCAGAATCTGTCAAATCAAAAACCTTAACTAATAAATACTTAATTCTTTCTGAAGTATCACCAGCTACCATATATCGATACAAAATAAAATCATTAATCTCATACTTTCCGATTATATCTTCTGTTTCTTGTGAAGCTTTTAATTCAGGAGTTATCGGTGTATCAATAATATCATATAGTATTTCTTTGATTTTAGCATCATACTTATAGTCTGCATACGCTTTAATCATAAACTTAACAACTGTCTTAGGCACTCCGCCATTAACATTATACATCGACATTTGATCTCCATTATATGTTGACCAACCTAAAGCTATTTCCGACAAATCGCCAGTTCCTAATACTAGAGCATTTAACTTATTTGCTAAATTCATTAATACCATTGTTCTAGCTCTTGCTTGTGAATTCTCATAGGTAACATCTTGTATACTCATATCATGTCCAATTATTTCTAAATGATCTTTAATATGTTGACCCAAATCAATTTCTTGAGCACTTACCCCAAGTAAATCCATTAACTTTTTAGCATTTTCATTTGTTCTTCTTGAAGTGTGAAGACCAGGAAGAGTATAAGCATAAATATCTTTCTTATTTAACCCTAAATGTTCAAAAGCTCCAACAGCTACCAATAAAGCAAGGGATGAATCTAGTCCCCCACTAACTCCAATAACAATTTTTTTGATATTTGTGTGTTTTAATCTTTTAGCTAAACCAAATTCTTGTATAGCTGATATTCTTGTGAAATCCTTATATAAATCATCTTTTGGGACAAATGGTAATTTATCCCAAAAATCAGAAAATTTAAACTCACCTAAATCTGGTAATTCAAAATTTATAGTTTGATACTTTAAACGATACTTTAAAACAGAATCTCTATACGAAGAGGATATTCTTCTTTCATATTTCAACCTGTTAATGTCTATTTCTGTTTCAAAACAACTAGTCTCCAAAGAAATAACATTTGTTTCTTTAATTAGTCTGGCGTTATTCGCAACGATATTATGACCTGAGAATACAGTTTCAGAACTTGATTCTGAAGCCCCAGCTGAAACATAAATATACGCTCCGCTATTTTTTCTAGAATGCTCTAGAACCGCGTTTCTTCTAATAGCTTCTTTACCATATACCTCATTTGAAGCACTAATATTGATAATAACATTAGCGCCATTAACACTCAATAAATTCCCAGGTGAAATTGTCGCCCACATATCCTCACAGATTTCAACACCAAAACTAACTTCTTGATTAGTGAAAATAATATTTCCAAAAGGTACAGTTTGACCCGCAAGACATATTTCCTGATAATTATCAATACAATCAAAGCCAGAATTAAACCAACGTTTTTCATAATATTCTTTAGTATTTGGTAGATAAAACTTTGGTACAACACCAAGAATTTTTCCTTTTTGGATTACACATGCACAATTTAATACTAACTGATCAAGAATTAAAGGCATTCCTAAAACTACTATTCCTGGATAAGAATTATTCTTTAAAAAATATTCTAAAGCTTTATAACTATCATCTAACAAATTCTTATGGAAAAATAAATCACCACATGAATATGATGTAATCGATAGTTCAGGAAAAACAGCGAAATCTGTTTTTCTATCTTCAAGTGTAGCAAGAATTTCTTTAACATTAAATTCCGGATTACCAACTTCCAATTTTGGTGATATTAAAGCTACTTTTAAAAATCCATTTTCCATTATTGATTACCTCTATATAAATCTTTCTCCATAATATACTGATAAATCTCTTCTGTTACATAATATGGATCTAAGCTATCTCTAAATGCAGTTGAAGAAACATATTGTTTAAAACCAGAAACAATTCGAAAATTGTCTCTATTTTCACTAAGCAAAGGATCTTTTTCGATAATTTTTGTTGCATCTTGGTGATTGCGATTAATTACAATAAATCTAAACTCACTTACTAGCCTTCTAGAATTAATCCAACGCTTGATATTAACTAGATTATCAGAACCAATGATAAAAGCTATTTCTTCATTTGGAAATTTGTCGCTTAGACGTTTTAAACTTTCATAAGTACCCAAATAGTTAAAATCATCAATTTCCAATAAGGATAACTGTGCTTTTGGTAAATCTTTTATTAAAATTTTAAGCATCTCTATTCTATATTCATCATTAATTAAAGTGCTCTTATTGTACTTATTTGAAACAGGTAAAAAGATAAAATGATCAAATCCAATCACCTTATCAATCAAGAAGTAAATTTCTTTATGTGCGATTGTTGGAGGATTAAATGCGCCACCAAAGACTACTACCATCGTATCACAACCTTTTCCTAGTGAATATTTTATCATAATAAAAATATAAATTAAAGCGATATTCACACTTATAAAACTTATCCAACTATGTTATACTTTATTTAAGAAAGACTATACCAAAATATGAAAGGATAAATAAAATGAACAAAGACTATCTAACTACTATTCTTGATTTTGCTAAAGAAATCCTGAACATCCCTTCACCTAGCGGTTTCACTGATAACGTCATAGCTTATATTGACAAAAAAATTAGAGAATTAGGCTATGATACATCCAGAACAAAAAAAGGTAATCTCTTAATTGAAGTGAAAGGTAAAGAAGACTATATTTTAGGACTATCAGGACATGTAGACACCTTAGGTGCTATGGTAAAAAGCATTACTTCTAGTGGCAACTTAAAGTTTACAACAATCGGAGGTCCTATTTGGCCTACCCTTGATGGAGAATACTGTACTGTACA
>JAQUZK010000090.1 GCA_028691335.1 Candidatus Izemoplasmatales bacterium | reverse complement strand
ATTCAAGAATCGATGATTGTAACTACACCTAAGGAGCATAATCAAAAAATATTAAAAGTATACTACGCAACACAAGTTAAGGCAAAATGCCCTACTTTCGTACTTTTTGTTAACGATACAAATGCTATGCATTTTTCTTATCAACGCTTCATTGAGAACAGAATTAGAGAAAATTTTGACCTTTTCGGCACTCCGATTTCCATAATTTTACGTAATAGAGACTAAAATTTTAGAAAAAACTGTTTTTTTTCGCTAAATGCCTTGCTTTTTTGGCATTTACGTTTTATAATGAACATATCTTTAAAAGGAGGAAAAAAATATGAACAAATCTGAATTAGTAGCAAGAATAGCTGACCTAGCTGAATTATCAAAGAAAGACGCTGAAGCAGCATTAAACTCAACTGTTTTAGCAATCCAAGAAGCATTAGTGAATGGTGAAAAAGTTGTATTAACTGGTTTCGGTACTTTTGAAGTTAAACAACGCAAGGCTAGATCTGGACATGATCCTAGAACAGGCGAAACAATTCATATTCCAGCATTAAACGCACCTACTTTCAAAGCTGGTAAAGTTTTAAAAGAAAAAGTTCGTTAATCAATTTATTTTAACGATAGACTTAAAAACATAAATGTTTTTAAGTCTTTTCTTTTTGTTTAAGTTTTTAAGGCAAAAAGAAAAGGCTATTAAAATAATAGCCTAGAATACAATTCCATAAACCATAAAAACATATAATAGCCAACTGACAAAGTTATTTAACATATGAACTCCAATTGATACATAAATATTTCTTCCTGATTTCCAGTATGAATATCCTAAAACAATACCCATAGCTGTATAAGGAATCATTTGAATGTAATCGCCTTGAATGTGCATGAAAGCAAAGATTGCGCCAGATAGTATAATTGCGACTATATGATTAGTTTTTGGTTCTATTAAACCAAATAGTGCTTTTCTAAATACAACTTCTTCAACAATAGGTACTGTTACAACAGTCATCAAGAATAATAAGCCTAAATTAATTGGATTTGAACTAAATAGAGATCTAATAATCATCTCATTATTAGAAGTTTGTGTGACTCCTAATATCTCCATGATAATATTAGCGAAAATCATTGCGGCGTATAATAAGATAAAACCGATGAAAATACTAGTTGTGTGTCTTTTTGGGTCTATTTTAAAGAGTTTCGCATCTTGTTTAAAGCTAGCTTTATCAACGATAAAGAATAAAACTGCAACAATAGTAGCGTATACTAATTGAATAATAACATTTAATATTGTTGGTGGTTGAGCTGAAATCTCTCTTTTAATGCTATATGGCTTCACTGAAGAATACAATATCTCGTCAATTTCATATGTCTGATTTACACCAAAATTATCTTTTGAAAGAATTTGAATCCCTAATGATTTACCATCTTCATCAAAAAACTCTACTTTGATGCTTAAGACTGGAATAACATATTCAGAGTTATTTATTAATTTACCTTTTAAATTAATTCTAAATGGGTTTATCTCGTCGATTTCATTTGTTTCAGAGTTTATGTTGTCATAAACTATATAGTTTATATCATTAATTATTTGAACATCCTCAATTGCATCGTCTAGATAAGTGTATTGACTGCTTATTATAACTCCAGCAATAAATGCCACTAATAATTGTACTGCAATATATATTGCGATTAATAAACCGTTGTGTCTATAATTGATAGCTTTTTCATAAAAATCATTGTTAAAATTGTCATGTTTTTGATTATTTAGATAATATTGTTCAGTTGAATAACTGGAGTTTTTATCAAATAAATCATCATGCTCGTTCACTATATATCACCTCATTTAAATTATATTATAAACCAAAAAATACTTTTTGTATAGATAAATCTTTATTAAATACATCTTGAGTTCATTGACAAAGGCAACTATTTTAGTATAATAAGATATGTATAAGAAAGCGAGGATTTATTTATGTCAAAGAAGTCTTTTGCGGTTATTGGAGTCGGACGATTCGGCTTGGCATTAATCGAAGAGTTGGTCAAACTAGAGGCCGATGTATTAGTAATTGATAAAAATTTTGATAAGATAGAAAAAATTGCAAAGATGGTTACTAATGCAGTATGTTTAGATTCAACAGATGTTGAAGCGATGAAAGAGATTGGGATTAATAGTTATGACACAGTTATTGTAGCTACAGGAATGAATGTTGATAATTCAATTTTAACAACCTTAATTTTAAAAGATTTAGAAGTTAAAGATGTTTATGTTAAAGTTCAAAGTGAATATCACGCACGTGTAGTTGAAAAATTAGGTGTTGATCAGGAACATTTAGTATGGCCTGAACAAGAAACTGGCAAAAGACTAGCTACTATCCTAATTTCCGGTAATTTTTTAGAATATTTACAATTAGATCAAGATTACTCTTTTATTTCAACACAAGTAACTAAAAAAATGATAGGTAAAAATCTATTAGAACTAGATATTAGAAAGAATTTTGGAGTTAATATAGTCGCTGTTCGAAGAAATTCTCAAATTATAATTCCAAACTCACAAACTCCTTTTGAAACGGATGATGAAATTTTGTTAGTAGGAAGAAATGATTTGATTGAAAAATTTACTCAATGGTTAAAACAAAAGAAATTTTTAGGTTAAGTTAAGAAATTATCTTAACCTTTTTAAAAGAAGAGAAAGTTATGGGAAAAGTAATATACATTGCTAGTAAAAATACTGGTAAAATAAAAGAATATAGAAATGCTTTAGAAAAGTATGGTTTTGAAATTCACTCTTTGCTTGATTTGAATCTAAATGATGTCGAAGAGACCGGTGAAACTTTTTTTGACAATGCATTTATAAAGGCTCACAACTTGTTTAAAATAGTAAATAAGCCTGTTATAGCAGATGATTCAGGTCTTATAGTCAATTCTCTTCCTAATGAATTAGGGATTAAATCAAAGCGATTTTCACCATCTCATACAGATGATGATAATATTGATTTATTACTTCATAAACTTGATGGAATAGTAGATAGAAGCGCATATTTTTCAACCGTCATATGTCTTTACATTAATAATGCTGATATTAGATATTATGAAGGCATCACAAATGGTGAAATTTGTTTATCAAGAGTAGGTAACAAAGGGTTTGGTTATGATCCTATTTTTAAAGTATTTGGAACCAATAAAACTTATGGTGAACTTGATTTAGAGGAAAAACAGAAGTTGTCACATAGAGGTAAAGCTATTGACCAGCTCTTAAAGGATATATTATATGAAAATATTGATTTTTAGTGATAATCATGGAGATCGTGATAATATTGAAAGAATTATTAAAAAACATGAACCTTTGGATAGAATTATCTCTTTAGGTGATTCTGAAATGAGAGAGTTTGAATTATCGAATTTGGGAATAATTGGAGTAAAAGGAAACTATCCTTTTGAACCAAAGTTTCCATATGAACTTTCTTTTTCGTTTTCCGGAGTTTCTGTCTATTTTACTCACGGACATCATTACCATGTTAAAATGGGATTAACTAAATTATTACAAAAAGCATATAATGAAAAGTATAATATTGTTTGTTTTGGACACACTCATCAAGTTTATTTAGAAGAAGTGATGGATATAATATTAGTTAACCCTGGGGCGTTATCATTTTCAAGATCACATCAAAATCCAAGTTATGGAATAATTGACATAGATGATGAAAAAATAAGTGTTTTAATATATAAAGTTTATGGAAATAAATTAAAAAGTTTAACTAAAAAAAGGAAAGATAATGAATTTAAATAAGGTTGAAGAATATAAATATTATGAAGAAATGTTGTCAAATCAAAAAAATGACACCTCTTTATATATGACAACTTTATTTGAGTATATAAATCTTCTAACAATCGATAAAGAGTATGATTTGTTAATTAATGTTTTAGAAAAACCACTTGAAGATACCTTTATATCTTCTAAAGAAAATCGACTAGTTATTGTCAATAAATTAGTTGAAATTTTACTTAAGACTGAAGATTATGTTAAATTAAAAGGTGTATTAGAAACTAGAAAAGATTTGATTAGTAAAGATAGCGAATTATTAATGCAAAAATTTTACTTGGCTGTTTGTTTTGAAGGCTTAGACGAAATTGATAACGCTATTACAACACTAGAAAGTATTAGAGATGATATTTCTTCTAAAAACATAGTTAATAAATATCTTAAGCTTTCAATGTTAGTATTAAAAAATAATGATTTAGACTTAGCTAAAAAGTATTATAGTAAAGCTATCAAATTTGATACTAGTAAAAATAATACTACTTTTTTATTAGCTGAAGTAGATCTTTTAATGGCTGAAAAAAATTATTTAAAAGCTTTAGAGGTATATCAAGATTTCTTTATAAAAACTAAAAATAAGTATAGATATTTAGATAGATACATCTATTTACAAATAGCTCTTAATAATTTATCTGATGCATATGCCTTCTATCAAAAATATTTTGATGTGATCAAAAGAGTTTTATCTAAAGAATCAAGATTTAGATTTTATCAAGCAAGTATAAAATTAATGAGTAAATTACGAAAGTTTGATGAATTAGCTAATTTAGAAAAACTACTAGTTGACTTATTTGTAAGTAAAACACCTTTTACAAATAGTTATGATTATATATTAAATGTTTTAGATAGTAGTATTAATCAAAAATTTTTAAAAATTAGAGATATTATCCATTTTGTTTTTAAGAAAATGGATAATACGAGTTTCTTCTCAAAGATTGTTTACACTAAGTTAGATTCAGGAAAAGCAAATCTTCTACATTTTTCTAAAAGTCTTTTGTTAGAAAAAACCTTAGATATTGATGTAAGAAAAAACAATATTTTTTCAAATTTGATAAATCAAAATTATAAAGAAATTTATGATAAAGATGATTTTTCTATTTTTGAAGATGATTTATTCTTAAGAGAAAATGATTCTTATATCTTTGTAAAGGAAATAGAGAATTTTAGCTATCTTGTTTGTTATGTAGCTAAAGATGATTTTTATAATATCAAGAAATTCTTTGATATTAGTTGTTTGATTCTTAAAAAGCTTATTAATGATTTATATAACCATGGAAAAAATGATAAATTATTAAAAAATATTCTATCCATGTACAGTACTGAAGAAACTGGTGTTTTTTTGATTCGCAATAATCAAATTGAACTTTTAAATGAATACTCGAAAGTATTGTTATCTGAAAGCAGGAATTTTGTTAGTTTTGAAGATTTTCAAAATCATCTAATTAAAAATATCTATATAGATGAGTTAGTTAAAAAAGATAATATTATTTTGAAGTATCAAAAAGAAGATATTATTGAGATTAATTTTTCTATTTTAACTGATGATTTAGATATATATTTATTTGGAAGACTTTTTAAGAAAAAAGAGAATGTGAATAAGTATAGAAGATTTGATGATTTAGTGAATTTTGGGTTTAATTTCGATGGTTCGATTCTTATGTTTAATTTAAGAAACTATCATGATTTTATGAAAGACTATAGTTATAATCGCTATGATAATTTTTACGAAAAAATTTATGGAATCTTTAGAGAATCTTCTAGAAGTCATTTTCACTCTGCTTATAAAGAAGGTATGGATAATTTTTATCTAGTGCTTAAAACGAAAGATAAAAGAGTTTTAAAACGTATTAATGATGATGTACTAGATTTTTCAAAATTAGAAGCGGATATTAGAATTTCTGGTGTTAATTTTAATCAAACACTAGATTTTGAAAGTATCGCTGATTTAAAATATTTGAACTCCTTAACTACAAGTTCAAATAGAGTCTTATTTGAGTCCGCAAATTATCGAACCAATCGAGAAGTTGCAAGAACAATTTTAATTAATTTAGAAAACATTATCTTAGAGAAGAATTTAAAGCTATGTTATAAACTAATTTGTGATTGGAAGACTAACAAGTTTCATTATATTTATGTTGATTTATTGGATAAAGTACTACTAGGAAATAA
>JAQUZK010000089.1 GCA_028691335.1 Candidatus Izemoplasmatales bacterium | reverse complement strand
TGAAATCATCAACGCTTTCTAAAAAGTAGTTTATTTTTTCTAATTTATCATAGAAAGCTATGTAATTTTGAGATAACTCAAACTCCTTCAAATTATGTGTTTTGGCGATAATTTCTCTCAAAACATTCAGACCTGCAAAAATCCAACATCTACCTGATTTTTCTTGATTAGCTACCGGGAGAGTTTTAATCTCCTTAGAAAAGTTGAAAGTAGTGACTTGCTTTGATTCTTGCTTTAAAGCAATATTTTGCATTTCATTCTTATTTAAAGCTCTCTGCAAAATAAGATTTGAAACATCTTGGTCATACTCTTTCTTCCAGTTTTCTAATAAATCGTTATTAATTTTTTTCAAAATAATCATCTCCTTTGATTATATTATAATACCATATTCATATTTCCAGGTATTTTTTTCTTTAAGTCTTTCATCTCATATAGATAAACAAGCAAAGAGATAAGTCCAGCTAATAAGTCGGCTACCATAAAAGCAAACCATATTCCTTGTAAACCTAATATTCTTGTTAAAATAAATACAAGAGGAATAAACAATATTGCCTGTCTTGATACTGCTACTAGAAAGGCTCTTAATGGATAGCCCATTGATTGATAAACGCTAGAAAGTATAATTTGAAATCCTACTAGGATAAATCCAGCTGTTACAATTCTTAATGCTATTGGTCCGTCAGTCATAAATATTGGATTGTTTTCTTCTGAGAATAGATTGAAAAGTTGCTTCGCAAAAACCATTGAAACGATAAATGCCCAAAAAAAATAAATTAACATTAGATTCTTAGCATACTTTATCACATCATATAATCGCTTGTATAACTTAGCTCCAAAATTAAACCCAACCAATGGTTGAAGTCCTTGAATTAAACCAAAACCAGGCATCATTAGAAACATTAACAAGCGGTTAACTACACCAAAAATAGAAATATATATCTCGGAATCATCTCCAGCATAGTAAATTATTAAATTGTTTACTAATATGACAAGAAAAGCTCCTATTGCATTTCTAACAAATGAAGAAAAACCAATTGATGCTACTTCAGTAGTCATACTTAAATCTACATCGTATATTTTTTTCAGGTCAATGTTTAAGTTCGATTTCTTTGATATAGCCGAAGTAAAGACATAAATAAAAGAAAATATGTTCGCTATTACAGTAGCTATAGCTGCACCCTTAACGCCTAGTCCTAATCCCCAGTCGAAAATAAAAATTGGATCTAAAACTATATTTACTCCAGCTCCTATCATCATGGCAATCATAGCTATTTTGGCTCTTCCTTCGGCTCTTGTTAAATTATTAAATATAACCGAAAGGGAAAAAGGAACTAAGCCTATGAGTATAATTGATAAGTAATCATGAGCATACTGAATATTTCCTTCTCTAGCTCCAAAAAGATATAGTAAAGGATCTAAAAAAACGAATCCTAGGATAGATATAACTATCGATACAACTATACCCATTAAAACTGCTGTATTAACGCTTCTTCTCATAACCTCTTGATCACGTCTTCCAAATGCTCTAGAAAAAATAGAAGCTGACCCAATACCAATCATTAATGCAAAAGCCATAATAATCATTTGAACTGGATTAGCAATTGACAAAGCTCCAATAGCTATATCATTTACTCCTCAGCCAACAAAAATCGTATCAACGAGATTATACAAAGCATTTACAATCATCGCGAAAGTTGCTGGAACAGTAAGTATTATCAAAGATTTTTTAACGTCATGTTTACCTAATAAATCAACTCTTTCTTTATCCATGAAAATGACTCCTATTCTAATTTCCTTGACATCTGCTAGCTGCACTCCTTCCAGCGATATATCCGCTAGACCAAGCCCACTGTAAATTATATCCACCACATCTTCCGTCTATATCCATTACTTCTCCTGCAAAGAACAAGCCTGGAATAATTAAAGACTCCAACGTTTCATTATTGATTTCATTCACTTTTACTCCACCAGCAGTAACTTGTGAATCATCAAAACCTAAACTACCAATAACTTTGAATCGCCAATCATACATTAAATCTATAAGCTTATATAGATTTTTTGATTCTACATCTTTTACTAAAGTATTCGTTTTAGCGATACCTGCTTCTTTAATTAAAACACTAATTAATCTTTTGTTTACTAAACCTATAAGCGCTTGGGAAACTTCTCTATTAGCGAAGTTTTCCATTCTTTCGATTATTTTAGACTTAGATATTTCTTGAATTATTATGACTCTTAAAATAGGGGAAACATTCTTGTTCAAGAACTCATTAGCCTTCCTACTAAGTTCTAAAACAGTTGGCCCGCTGATTCCATAATTTGTAAATAAAATATCTCCATATTCACTTTGATATATTCTATCGTTTACCATTAAATCTATTTGTGAATTTATTTTCACCCCGGAAAGCTGTTTTAGGTAAGGCGAATCAACCTTAAGTTTTACCAAAGCCGGAAAAACTGCTGAAATACTATGTCCTAAATTTTCAGCCAAAGAATAGCCTGATCCATCCGACCCAGTAAGCGGCATTGATTTACCCCCAGCACATAATATAACTGTTTTAGCGGAATATATGTTGTTGTCAAACGTTCTAACATAAAAACCATCTTTGTTCTTCTGAATTTTAATTACCTCTTTATTGAGAAAAACTTCGATGTTTTTTCTAAGGCTTAATTCATAAAGAAACACATCCAAAAAACTAGATGCTTGTTCGCTTAAAGGAAATGTTTTCCCATCATTCTCGACCTTAGGAACAATTCCGAAACTCTCAAACAAATCAATAGTATTTTGAGTCCCAAATCCTTCAAACACTTTTTCAACATAAAAAGGATGATTGTAATCATTTTTAGTTAATAATATGTTTGTATAATTACATCTACCGTTTCCAGTGACTAAAATCTTTTTACCTATTCTATTATTTTTTTCTAACAATATTACTTTACACCCACTATTAGAAGCGCTAATAGCTGACATCAATCCACTAGCTCCGCCACCAATAATTATCGTATCTGCATAAAACATATTTGTTCACCTCTATATTTCTTAGAAATTATAGCACAAAAAATAACTAAAATCATCTTTTCTTATATAATATCCTTTAAATACTTTCCTTTTTGAATATTAAATACAATGACTTTTTTAAAATAATTACTACTCTTTTAAAAAACAAAAAGACTATGACAGAGATTAACGCAATTAATCCTAGTTTCCCTCCAAAACCATTATATAAATATAAAAATTCGTAAAATATAAAACCTAAAATTAAGCCCACAAATAGGGATTCATATATGTTTTTTATCAAAGTTATATCTGACATTCCTGCAAAACTTGCGGCAAAAAAACTAATGTATATATTGAATCTTCTTGACCTATTATTAACATACCTAACATAAAAATTAGACTAGGTAGAGCAGAGGTTAAAACTACATTATATTTAAAAAATATTTGTAGCGATATAGGAATACTTACACATATTATCGCCGTAATTATAATTAAGTAAAAATCATATTGAAAGGCTAAAACAATAGATTTTTCACCCAATATTAACGCAATAAACAATGTAGATATAAAGGCTACCGATCCTAATCGGCCTCCATATCCATTAAATATCAATTTTACAAATAGATAGATTAAACAACATAATAAACTAATAATCATAATTTCATAAAAATTAAACATCAAATTAGATGACATACCTGCGAAAGTTTCACAATAAAATCCCATGGAGTTCTTTTTAAATAAGAAGTAGGAAGCAACACCCAGTGTTGAAGAAACGATAACTGTATTTAACCCTAGTTTTAAAAACTATTATATAAGTTACCAGCACCCCAGATACTGTGAAAATAAAACTTCCAAAATCAATTTCAAGTTTCTTATGTACTTTTTTTCTAAACTTTATATACGAGATAAAAAGTTCTAAAAAAACAACAATTGTAAGCGTAATAAAAAAGTACATTTCACTTTTCTCAACAACGTAAAAATAAGGGTAAATTAAAACACATAGCATAGCCAAAGAGAACAATATAAAAGCTACCCTATGAATGTTTTTCATAAAATTATGACTTAATCTATAAATTAATCCTTCCACTTCAACAACCTCTATTTTAGTAAAAGTATAACATGTAAAAGTAAAATTAAGTCATATTTTGCTTTTAAAAAAAGAACCTTTTGGTTCTCTTTTTTCTTATGAACTTAAACTTTGAAAGAATTTTTCTAACTTATCTTTATCTTTTTTTCTATTTGGTTTCATTTTATATAAATTGGCATCCGCCTCTAAAAGCATTAGCTTAAATGATTTATTCTCAAAATTATTTTGGGAGTATCCATATGAAAAACCTATATGTTTTCGAAAATCATTATTGCTTGTAATGATTTTTAGTTCATACAGAATCTCTTCTATATCATTCATATCTTTGTTTAAACCTATCAAAAGAAACTCATCTCCACCCATTCTTATCGGTATAAGATCTTTAAACTTTTTAGTCACTTGTGTTAAAGCATCAGCGAAATTCTTTAATAGCTTATCACCCGCTTCATGTCCAAGGTAATCATTAAATATTTTTAAACCATCTAAATCAAACATAACAAGTGAATACTTGTTGTAATCTTCTTCTATCTCTTTTTCTATAGTTTCAAAATAGTTTCTATTATAAATTTTCGTCATCAAGTCATGAGTTAATACAAAATTTAGCTCATTAATATATTTTTGATTTTTTGTTTCGTCATAAAACAAATAGAAAGTTCCTTTCCTTTTTAGCATTGGAAGATTAATTTTCTTTTCCATCATATGAAGATAAATCTTATCTTCAATGTATTCTGAATCTAATTCAGAAGGGTCTTTATATATTACCGCTTTATTCGAAACCATAATCTTAAAGTCTTCAAAACTTATTTTATTGTCAACACAAATATCAAATTTCTCTACTAATTCTGATGAAGCAGAAACAACTTCACCTCTTTGATTAACCAACAGGTACATTTCTCTCAGGTTGTCAAGAATCAAATCATTACCTTTTATCTTCAAAATCATTTTTATATCACGAATATAAAATATTGTATATAATAACGAAACAAGCAAAACAAAAGCAATATATGTAGGGTCTATCATAAACTCTATAAAGAATATATGTATGATATTTAACACTATCCCAACTATAATACTTAAAACAATAACCACAAAAGGAAACACGTCATTGTCTTTCTTCAAATTAATGTATAGTCTTTTCGAAATCATAACAAAAGAATAAGCTATTATAGAATAACAAACCCCTGTATGAATCATGAAGAACCATCCGAAATTCGCTCCCCTTATCATATCAAAGGTTATATCACTACTATAAGGAATATCAATCATCATTAAAAAGAAATTATTTGAATAAGTGGCAAACAGCTCTAAAAGCAAGAAAATTAAAAAGAATATAACAGCTAATTTAGGAATTTTCTTTCCTAAATATCTTCTTATTGACATGAAAAGTAATGCAGTTAAAATAAAAATCAAAGGGAATACTGTTAAAGAAATATAGTAAGTAAGAAAAGGAATGTCCGAAAGATATTTCAACCCTGTAACAATTGTCCATATAAATAGAAAAATACTTAAATACTTAAAGTAAAAGTATCTTTTGCTAACGCTAAAAACATCTAGCCTTGACAAAGGCAAGATGGACAAGGTAGCTGTGGCTAAAAATAATACCCATAAATAAGTATCCATATATGACCATCCTTTTTATAATTCATACAATATTTCACATTTTAATTATACCACCATAGTTTAATTTATCATCGAGAAAATAGATTTTTAAAACCAAGAAAATTTTAGATTCAATAAATTAAAAAAAATTTTCTCTATCAAAAAAGCAAATTAATGCTTGTAAAACTCTCATACCTTATTGTTTTCAACCTTTTTTTTTCTGACGTTTGGTGAAGAGTGTTGTTGGACAACCAATTAAACTCAGAAATATAGATGAAACAATAGATTTTGAAATTTCAAAAAAAATTAATAATAAATCATGTTATAATATAGGTGC
>JAQUZK010000088.1 GCA_028691335.1 Candidatus Izemoplasmatales bacterium | reverse complement strand
GCTTGGTTTGGGACCAAGATGCCGCGGGTTCAAATCCTGTTTTCCCGACCATGCAGGTGTAGTTCAATGGTAGAACATCAGCCTTCCAAGCTGAATATGCGAGTTCGATTCTCGTCACCTGCTCCAAGTTAGATGAATAGGTTTGATACAATTAGTATCAAGCCTTTTTTTGTTGGCAGATAGAGAGTTTTCTCCTATATTCACTTACCAAAACTAAATATAAAAAATAGGTAGAAGCTAAAAACATATATAAAATCAGTGGTTTTAGTAAAAAGTATAGTTTTGTTTACACGATTACTTTTCATTTCACACGATTACAAGTTGGATTTACACGATTACATAATAACAAGAGAAAAAACCTGTTTTGTATCATGATATAATATAAGAAACATAGAAATATTGAATTGGTAGATAAAAACTACCAAATAACAGATAAAAATGCCCCTTCTGGGCATTTTTTAATGAAATTATCCCATTAAAAAAGATTTATTTTTTATACTTAAAGATAAAACCAAAATTAATTCAACACGGGGTTGAACCTCTGATAAAGAGCAGGTAACACGGAGTTGAACTTATTTAAGATGTATATACTTTAAAAATGTTCCTCTGGCCATATTAAGTAATTTTGCAGCATCACTACATTTAATCTCTATTTTTAAATAAGAAGTAGCGACCTCATTAAAATTATCAGGTAGAACATATTTAGGGCGTACCATGTGGACGCCTCTTTCTTTAGCTAATCTTATACCTTCAGCTTGACGTTGTTTAATATTCTCTCTTTCTGTTTTAGCAACAAATGATAAAATCTGTAAAACAATATCACTAATAAACTTTCCAACTAAGTTGGAAGCATCATTTCTAGTATCAAGTAGTGGCATATCAATAACTAACATATCTGCTTCAATTACTTTTGTAATATGATGCCACTCTTCAATAATCATTTTATAATCACGACCTAGGCGATCTATTGACTTAACAATCAGTAGATCATTTTTCTTTAGTTTGCGTTTTAACTTTTGGTATTTTTCTCTATTAAAATCTTTACCACTTTGTTTATCAACATAAATTTGTTTATTAGTTAATCCTATCTTATACATTTCATCCATTTGACGATCAATATTTTGTGAAACGGTTGAAACTCTTACATATCCATATTCCATAAAAACAACTCCTTTTTAATGTATTATACCCTTCGTTTTAATGAAAAAAGACAGTACTTTGAAAGAACTGTCAATTAATTTAGATTAGTTTAACACATTAAGGTACATCTTTATATTAGAAGGATAATGATTTAATAGATTTGTATAAATCGCATTATTTAATCAAATCACTTTATAATCATTAGATAAAACTATGAATAAGTGGAAATTTTCTAAATTTTAAGGTACAATTCATATATACACAAAGGTGTCCCTTTTTCACAAAAGGTCACCGAATTTAATTAGGACAAATTTGAAAGGGTGATTAAGTGAGTTTATTAATTGAATTAGAAAAGGTGTTGGAGAAATCTCCAAATTATTATGACGCTGAAAACAAATTGATGAAGAATAAGGTTCAGGAAGATGCGTTAAATTTAAATCCAGTTCTTATTGGAAACTTATTAAAAAATGAAATTACTAAAAATGCCTTCTTTTTAGAAGTTGATGGAGTTTGGGTTTTTGATAAGATACAATTTTCTTGGACGTTGTCTAATAAGCAATTTCTACCAAGCAGTTATACAAGATATAAAAATAGAATTGGTTTGATAGATTCAAATGAAAATTTTATTACTAGTAGAAGCGACGTTGTTTTAAGCTTCCCTTACAAAGATTGTTATTTACAGGGAGGACAAACAAAAGATGATGAAAAAAGAAAAGAAGTTTTCTATAATGAAAAATTAAATAGTCAAGAAATTGATTATTTATTAGCACCAAAAGTTATAACGAATTATAGGGAATACGGAATAAAAGAAGGGCAAGAAATTGACAACTTCATTATTAAAGGGAATAATTTAGTTGTTCTACATAGCTTGTTACCTAGATTTGAAGGTAAGGTAAAACTCATTTTTATTGATCCTCCTTATAATACCGATAATGATACATTTGGGTATAATGATAGTTTTAATCATTCTACCTGGTTGGTTTTTATGAAGAATAGGCTGGAAGCTGCAAAAAAGCTTTTAACAAAAGATGGCAGCATCTATATTTCTATAGATTATAATGAAGTTCATTATTTAAAGGTACTTATGGATGAAATTTTTCCAAACGGTTTTAAAAGAGAAATAATTTGGAGAATTGGTTGGTTATCAGGATATAAAACAATAGAAAATAATTACATAAGAAATCATGATACAATTTTGTTTTACACAATGAATCCAAGCGATTATACATTTAATAAGATTTATAACACACTTGAAGATTATCAAGACAGATTTAATGATGTTCAAAAAAGGGAAATAGTAAATAAATTATTAGAAAATGGCGTTTCTGATAAAGTTAAGGCTAAAGAATTGGTTGATTACTTATCTAATGTTGGTTTGCCAGAAAAATATCCATTAGAAGACACCTGGAATTCTTCAATTTATGATAAACTGAATAGCATTGCTGTTGTTTCATTTTCCGGAGAAAAGGTTTCAAAGATGCTTGGATCGAATGAATTTAAAGGTCAAAAGTCAGAACAATTATTAAAACGGATTATACTTGCTTCGAGTAATGAGGGGGATATTGTACTAGATTTTTTCTTGGGAACAGGAACTACAACGGCTGTTGCTCAAAAATTAAACAGAAAATATATTGGAATTGAACAAATGGAGTATTTTGATACAGTTACAGTTGAAAGAATGAAAAAAGTAATTAATGGTGAGGAAAACACCGGGATAACAAAAGAAGTCAACTGGCAAGGTGGAGGTTCTTTTGCCACTTTTGAACTAAAAAAACTAAATCAAAATTATTTGGACAAAGTATTAGCCTCTTCCGAAGAAGATATTGATGAAATATATAAGATAGTAATATCATCTCCATACACAAACTATAAAGTTTCTGTTAAAGATTTATTTGAGTCTAAAAAAGAGTTTGATGAATTAACGTTGGATGAGAAGAAAAGGATACTTATTGAAATTCTGGATAAGAATATGTTATATGTTAACTTATCAGAAATTGATGATATCAATATGGAAGTTACTGAAGAAGAAAAGAAACTTACTAAGCAGTTTTATGAGGTGAAGTAATATGTCTTTTTTGTTTGAAAAAATAAAACACGCTAAAGAATTTGGAGCTGAAAAAAAAGTTCCTGAATATATTATTAATGGACTTGCACCAAATATAAAACTAAGAGATTATCAATTAAATGCAATAGAAAATTTTATGATTTATAAAGAAGGAAAGTTATCAAAAAATCGGCAAATATGGAATTTGTTTCATATGGCCACAGGGTCTGGAAAAACCGTAATTATTGCCGCCTTAATACTTTATTTTTATAATCAAGGATATCGTAATTTCTTATTTTTTGTGCGTAACATTAACATTATTGATAAAACACTAGAGAACTTAACGAATCATTCATCTAAAAAGTATTTGTTTAATCATCCTCTTGAAATTGAAGGAAAAAACATAAGAATTAATAAAGTTGATAACTTTCAATATACCGATCCTAATGCCATCAACATATGCTTTACTTCAAATGCAGGTCTACAGAACTCACTTAATTTATTTCCGAGTGAAAATTCATTGTCAAAAAGTGATTTTGAAGATAATAAAATAGTAATGATTGCTGATGAATCACACCATTTAAATGCAGAAACTAAAAACGGGAAATTTCATTTTTCTGATGAAGAAGATAAGTCATGGGAAGGTACAACTATGAGTGCTTTTAGATCTAATAAAGACAATGTTTTGTTAGAATTTACTGCGACCTGTGATATTAAAAATCCATATGTAGAGGCTAAATATAAAGATGTTATAGTTTTTGATTATCCACTATCAAAATTTAGAGAAGAAAAATATTCAAAAGATATTATTTCATTACCATCAACGGACGATCTTATAAAAAGAGCAACAATAGCTCTTTTAGTAAGCCAATATCGCTATAAGTTGTTTTTAGACAATCAATACAATATTAAACCAATCATCATGATGAAATCAAAAAATATTAAAGCGAGCAGAGAGTTTTATAATAACTTTCACATTTTTTTACAACAAGAACTTAATGATGATTATTTAATTTCTCTTAAAACAGAAAATAAAAACAATGAAATTGTAAAACAGATTTTTGACTATTTTGAAAATAAGCAAATACCTTTGCAAAATGTAGTTGAAGAATTAAAAATAGACTTCGCTGAAGAGCACTGTATCTCTTTGGACTCAAGCAGAGGGAAAATATCAAAAAATGATGTAATACTATTAAACTCATTGGAAGATGTTAATAATCCGTATAGATTGATATTCGTTGTTGATATGCTCAATGAAGGTTGGGATGTATTAAATCTATTTGATATTGTAAGACTATATGATACTAGAGACGGAAATTGGTCAAGAGGAAAATACATTCCCGGAAAAACAACAATTTCTGAAATGCAGTTAATTGGAAGAGGAGCAAGATATTTCCCATTTAAGACTGAACCGTGGCAAGAAAGCAATAAGCGAAAATTTGACAATCAAATAGATAATCCCTTAAGATTGTGTGAAACATTAGTTTATCATTGTACTACTGATAACCGGTATATTACAGAAATTAAATTGGTTTTAAGAGAATATGGGTTAGTTTCATCAGTTGAGCCTACAAAAATAGAATTGAAAGTAAAAGATTCATTCAAAGCGGACAAGTTTTATAAATTAGGATATGTGTTGGTTAATAGTAGGGTTGAGAAAAGCAGAACAGAAGTTAATGAACTCCCTAATAGATTTAGGGGGAATATAACAGAGCATATAATAACTCCTTCTGCAGGACAATTTATTCAATTGTTTGATGAAACAACTGTGAGGACATCACTCAAAACAAATGAAAATATTAAAGTTAAAGAACTTCCAATAAATATATTAGTAAAAGGGATAAGACAATTTCCTAATTTAACCTTTGAGAATTTACGCACTAAATTTCCTAATCTAAAATCAACAAAAGAATTTATATTAAGTAAAGATTATTTGGGAGATATGGAGATAATATACAGTTATCCCGAAAATTATAAATACAGCAATACAGATTTACTTAACGGATATATTAAGTTATTGAATGAAGTTTCGAATTTTATAAGTAAAATTCAAGTACAATATCAAGGTACGCGAGAATTTAAAGAAGAACCCATTAGAGTTCACATTAAGGATATTGTTACTTATAGAGAAGTAGTGCCTGGTTCTAGAAGAGGAACGGGGGTTCCACAAATTATAGATGAACAATATCAATTGGATTTATCAAGCCAAGATTGGTATGTTTATAATGAAAACTTTGGAACTTCAGAAGAAAAAAGTTTTGTTAAATATTTTTCAGGAGAAGTTGCAAAATTTAAAAAGAAATACTCGAAAGTATTTTTAATTCGAAATGAACAGCAATTTGGTATATACTCATTTAAAACAGGCGAAAGATTTGAACCTGATTACATACTTGTATTAGGAAATAACGATCCGGGCAAAGATGCCATCTATTATCAAATATTTATTGAACCAAAAGGAGATCAATTTTTAGGTTCAGATAATACTTTTAATACAGGGAAAGAAGCTTGGAAACAAGAGTTGTTAGAAGACATAGTTGATGAGAAGATTGATCATAAAATTTTTCATGATGGAAGTACTTATAAAATTTGGGGATTACCATTTTATAATGAAGCAAACACAGCTACTGAATTCAAACAAGAATTAAACGAATTTTTATGAAGTTTAAAAAACTTATACAATAATAACAGTAGTTGAACACTGATTCAAATATACATAACTATTAAACAAGGGGTATAATTAAAAGCAATGATATTGTAAGAGGTAGGGTTACCACACTTTCCTCCTTTTACTCATATTTACTCAAACAAGGTAAAAATTAACCAGTTAGTGACTGTCGTATACTTTCTTTTATTTACTCATAGATACTCTTGTTTACTTGATTTTACCCAAACTGG
>JAQUZK010000087.1 GCA_028691335.1 Candidatus Izemoplasmatales bacterium | reverse complement strand
ATGGAGTTTTCTCTTTTGTTGAACTCGGGAGATAAATATGTACTACATGCTGAGTTGTTTTTACTAAAAAATTAGTTTTGTTAATCGGGATAGGTTAATAACCGCTATATTCTAGATAGATTACTCCTATAATGTATGTAGATCCTCGCGGTTGCTTCTGGGATACAGTATTTGATGTTTTGCAAATAGGTTGGGGTTTATATGATTTTATAAAGAGTCAAACATGGGAAAATTTTGGTTGTCTAGCTCTAGATATAGTATTTGCTGCTGTACTGTTTTTGATTGGTAGAAGTATTGTTAAAGGTGCATCTATACTAAATTATGCTTCAGATTTTACAGGATATATTATGGACTGATTTCCAATAAATTATTTATATGTTCTATAGTAAAACATATTATTTTTGTGATATACTTACAATATATAATAAGTCATTTTGGAGGGTATATAGATGAATAAACTAGTTGAAGAAAAACTAGATTTGCTTAATGACAAAGGTCATTTAGTTAAACCAGGTTTTTCAGTTAGAGAGATTTTTAGTTATCATAGAAAAATGATCAAAGCATCCAAATGGAGAATAAAAGAATGGGATTATTATTGTGCGATTTCTAAAAATTTCGCTTTCAGTTTTACGATAGCTGATTTAGGGTATATGGCTTTGATAAACGCTAGTTTACTTGATTTTTCTTCAGGTAAAGAAACTAAAAAAACTAAGATGAAGTTTTTTACTTTTGGTAAATTAAGCTTACCTAATTCTGCGGATCATGGAAATGTTATTTATAAAGATAAAGGTAGAAGTTTTGAGTTTATAAATGAAGCTGATTCTAGAGTAATTAAAGTAAGTATTTCTGATTTTTGTGATGGTACTAGTTTTTTAGCTAATTTAAAGTTCAAAAAGTATAATACTGATCAGAGAATGTTAATAGCTACTCCTTTTAAAGAGAATCCTACAAGATTTTATTATAACCAAAAAATTAATTGTATGAATGTAGATGGAGAGGTCCAAATAGGCGACAAAATTTATAAATTTGATAAGTTGGAAGATCTAGGTGTTCTAGATTGGGGTAGAGGTGTATGGACATATAAAAATACTTGGTATTGGGGATCTTTGTCTTGTTTTGTAGAAGGTACAAGAGTTGGTTTTAACATTGGCTATGGATTTGGAGACACATCTAAGGGGACTGAAAATGTAATTTTCTATGATGGTAAAGTACACAAATTGAATAATGTTGTTTTTGAAATTGATGATAAAGATTATATGAAACCATGGGTGTTTAAGTCTGATGATAATCGCTTAAACATGACCATGACACCTATTCTTGACAGAGTAGATAATACTAATTTATTGATTATCAAAAATATTGGCCATCAAGTATTTGGTAAGTTTAATGGTTACTTGGTATTGGATAACGGAAAAAAAATTGAAATTGAAAACAAAATAGGATTTGCAGAAAAAATTACAAATCACTATTAAAGGGAGAATGACTATGAAGGTTTCAGAAATTGTAAGTAGACAAAGAAATTACTATCAGACTAATGCATCAAAACCATATGAATTTAGAAAAGCTGAACTAGAAAAACTATATAAAGCGATAAATGAATATGAACAAAAGATAAAAGAAGCACTATTTAAAGACCTAGGTAAGTCAAGCGGAGAAGTTTATTTGACTGAAATTGGTGTGACATTAAAAGAAATTAAGTATTTGTTGAAACATCTTAAGAAATTTATGAAGAATGATAAAAGAAAAACTGAAATCACTAATTTTCCAGCTAAGAGTTTCATTTCACCTTCACCTTTTGGTGTAGTTTTAATTATGAGCCCATGGAATTATCCCATCTATTTAACCTTAGCTCCTTTAGCTGGAGCTATAGCTGCCGGAAATACTGTTGTAATTAAACCGAGTAATTATAGTTCTAACACATCTGATGTGATATATGATTTGATTAAATCTACATATAAAGAAGAGTATGTAACTGTTGTAAAAGGAGGTAGAGAAGAAAATCAAGATCTGTTAAATCAAAAATTTGATTATATATTCTTTACAGGAAGTACTTCAGTAGGAAAAATAGTTATGGAGAAAGCATCTAAAAATCTAACACCAGTTAGTTTAGAGTTAGGAGGAAAGAGCCCTACAATAGTTGCTAGTGATGCTAATATAGACTTAAGTGCGAAAAGAATAATCTTTGGTAAATTAATTAATGTAGGACAAACTTGTGTAGCTCCAGATTATATATTAGCGGATAAAGTCATTGTAGAAAATCTGATTGAAAAATTAATATATTACGTTAAAGAATTTTACGGGGAGAAACCTTTAGAGCATCCTAGTTTGGGTAAAATTATTAACGAAAAACACTTTGAAAGACTGGTGGGGTTAATTGATAAACAAGATGTTGTTTTTGGTGGTGATATAGATAAGAAGAATATAAAGATTTCGCCAACTATTTTAAGAAATGTTTCTTCTGATTCGCCAGTAATGCAAGAAGAAATATTTGGGCCAATCCTGCCTATACTTACATATGATTCAATTGAAGATGCGATTAGTTTTGTTAACTCTAGACCACATCCACTAGCATTATATTTATTTACCAATAGCAAAGTATTTATTAAACAAGTTTTAAATAATTGTTCATTTGGTGGTGGTTGCATAAATGATACCATAATGCAAGTTGCCAGTGATTATTTGCCTTTTGGAGGAGTTGGTGATAGTGGTATGGGAAAATATCATGGTAAAGCAAGTTTTGATACTTTTTCACATTATCGAAGTATAATAAAAAAATCTAATGTTTTTGATTTACCGATAAGGTATTTCCCAATAAACGAGAAGAAAGAAAAGTTAATTAAAAAAGTTTTAAAGTAAATATAAGTATAAAAAAAGATGCGATGGCATCTTTTTTACTTAGTATCATTAAATAGTATGTAATCACCAAAAATATTAATAGCAGCGTCTATAATTTCTTTCTCTACATGGTCTAGTGTATCATTAGCGGTATGATAAACACTGGATCTACTTTGATTACTCCAAGGCATACCGACTAATGTTGTTGCTTTTACGCCTATCTTGGCTAATTCTCCCGCATCTGTTCCTCCAGTTAAGAAAGAAATAGGTTTAGCTAGAGCATTATATCCGTTATTTTTTGCGATATCTACTAAATCATTAGCTAGTTTACTATCTAGATTAACAGTGCAATTAATGTCGCTAGTTAAGAAAAATAACTCTTTAAGACTATACGCGCAATCGGTATTTAACAAGATAGTAGGATATTCCTTAAGTTTCTCTTTGTTAGCTTTTGCAAAAGCTCTAGCGCCTCTTAGGCCTTCTTCTTCAGCGTCGAAACTAGTAATAATAATTCTCGTATGATCAAGTTTATTTTCGCTAAAGTACCTTCCTAATTCTATTGCCATGGTACTAGCTATAAGATTATCTCCTGCTCCTGGTGTACCTTTTGATGATGCGAAAAACCACATTTGAATAATTAATACTAATCCGAGACTTAGAAAGATATTTATAGATATTGATAGGGTTGGGTTTTTAAAAATCCCGGAGATGATTGATAAAATAACCATTATAAGTACATAAATAATGGCCCCTGTAACTCTTAAGTTATATAGAGCTGGTTGATGTATAAAAAAATTGAATACTCTTGCACTATCATGATGTCCACTGATAATTACTTGCTTTTTTATTTCTTTTTTTGGCTCTATATAACCAACTACATTATAACCTTTTCTTTTTGGATAAAAGATATCAATAATCGGTAAATAAAAGAAGAATTGAAGTACTAAAACTAATATACTTATCAAAGACAGAGCTAATGAAAGATATGGTAGGTTAAACCAAAGAAAACCTAGTGATAAGATATAACAAATGACTAATATTTTTATCCACCCTAGGAAAGCGCCTTTGTGTAAATAAAATTCTTCAATGTGTGATTCATTCGTATAGAATTTAACTTCTTTATGTAGAAGTGAAGCAGCTTCTTTTGCGGCTGATGTTCCAGCTAATCGTGGTCCAGTTTTATTGATAATGTCTTCAGCTAATGAAAAGGCATTGTTTCTTATTCTCTCAGTTTTATTCATAAAATTTCATCTCCTTAATAGTTTATGTTCTAATAATATATTTTACTATAAAAATAACTAAAATACTTTTAACTTTTGAATTTTGTAGTTATTTACTTGTCTATTTCATGACTTAAGTTTATAATATTTCTAGGAGTACAAAAAAATAGGAGGGCTACATGAATAATCCAATAGTAAAAATACTTTTGAATAATAAAAAAACTATCAGTATAGAACTTTATCCGAATATAGCAATGAATACTGTAAATAATTTTATCTCTTTAATCAGTAAGAACTTTTATGACTCAACAATATTTCATAGAGTTATATCTGGGTTTATGATTCAGGGAGGTGATCCTGAAGGAACAGGAATGGGAGGTCCTGGATATTCAATTCCAGGAGAATTTATTTCTAATGGATATAAAAATGATTTAAAGCATGAAAGTGGTGTAATTTCAATGGCTAGAAGCCAAAGCCCTAATTCTGCAGGCTCACAATTTTTTATAATGCATAAAAATGCACCGCATTTAGATGGCCTATATGCGGCTTTTGGTAAAGTCATAGAAGGTTTTGAAGAAGTAGAAAGAATCGCAAATGTTGAAACGAATTATATGGACAAACCTTTAGAAGATATAGTAATGGAAAAAGTGACAGTTGAGCTAAACGGTTATGATTACGCAGAACCAAAGAAGAACTAGTGTGTTAAGATGAAAACAAACGAGAACTTTATCCACATAGTTAAGTTCACACTTTTTTCAATTTCTGCTGGATTAATCCAAATTCTATCCTTCACTTTATTAAGTGAAGTATTTAGTATTATTTATTGGCCGGCTTATCTAATAGCTTTAGTATTATCTGTCTTGTGGAATTTTACTTTAAATCGAAAATTTACTTTCAAATCAGCTGCTAATATTCCTAAAGCTATGTCAAAAGTATTTGTTTTTTATTTGTTTTTTACTCCTTTGTCTACTTGGTGGGGAGATGCACTTGAAGAAATTGGATGGAATAAGTATGTGGTATTAATAGGAACTATGCTTATAAATTTTGTTACTGAGTTTATATATACTAAGTTTTTTGTCTACAGAATAATATAAACACAGCTGTTATTAAATAAAAGTTAAATAATTTTAAGATTAATAAATATTATGAGGTGAATTGATATGTATTGTAGAAAATGTGGAAAACAAATAGATGATGAAGCTGTAATATGTATTTATTGCGGAGTAGCTGTTAATCCAGATTTTAATAAGAAGACAATGGCTAATACAGATCCTTTAGCTAAATCAAAATTAGCAGCTGGTCTGTTTGGTATTTTTTTAGGTGCATTTGGGATTCATAATTTTTATTTAGGTTTCACTAATAAAGCATTAGCACAATTGTTATTAACAGTTGTTGGATGGATATTTTTTGGTTTAGGCCCAATTGTGGCTTCAATATGGGGTTTGATTGAAGGTATCATGATTTTGACAGGTTCAATTAATCAAGACTCTACAGGAAGAGCGTTAAAAGATTAATTATATCTAATTCTAGGCTTAAACAAGTATTTACTAATGACAATTGTTATGATATAATTCATCTACTGGAATCATAGCTCAGCGGGAGAGCACCTGCTTGACGTGCAGGGGGTCGGGGGTTCAAATCCCTCTGGTTCCACCATAATAAATTAAAATAGCTTCCAAAAGTTGGAGATATGGTATACCAAAAATACTATTCTGATAAAGGGAGCTATTTTATTTTATGTGATTAACTCTAGAAATTTACATGATTTTAGATAAGTCTTTTCAAAAAAAAACTGACGTTTGGTGAAGAGTGTTGTTAATCTAGTCTACTCTCCAATATGTTCATTATTCCTTTATCATTTAGATAAGTTTGATATGTGATAACTTTTGGTCCTTTTATAATTCTTTCAAACAAATCATCAACTATACGATTTTTAGCCTTTAGTTGTTGTGTTTTATTATTTGAACATGCTAAAATCAACTGATTATAACGATAAACAAAGAAGTTTAAATAATGTTGAAGGTTCTTCATCCGA
>JAQUZK010000086.1 GCA_028691335.1 Candidatus Izemoplasmatales bacterium | reverse complement strand
CGTTCAAACCGTATTGAACAAGCCAAACTTATTCAACATATCGCGAAAAACTCAATAGGAAATTTAAATAACTTAAATGCTTATCTTATTAAGTTTTGTGTTTCTAATATTATTCATTTAAATGGTCAAAATAAAGAACTAAAGAAACTTATTTCTCAACATATGACTCTTTATCCAAAGATATTATCAGTCCCAGGTATCGGCCCTATTAATGGCGCGACTATTCTGCGTGAAACTGGCGATATTAGCAGGTTCCCTGACAAACACAAATATACATCTCTTTTCGGTATTGAACCCATCGTCCATGAGTCTGGAAAATACAAACGTAAGCGTACTCGAATTTCTAAACGTGGTAGTAAGTATTTACGTACTGCCATTTATAGTGCCGCTAGGGTTGCTTGTGTGAATCCAAAGACCAAGGATAATAAATTTAGACGCAAATATCTTAAGATGATGAGTAAAGAAAACAAACATCATTCAACCGTTATTTTCGCGATAGCTAAAAACATGGTTCATTCTATTTACAAAATTCTTAAAACTGATAATTTCTATAATGATCTCTTATAATTAATCACCCATTATATGAAATTTAGGGTTCTTAATCCCTTTTTTAAGTATGTTCAAATATCATAATTTTAATTATTTATCATTTTTACTTGATTTTTGTATAGCTAGCTCCTAATATATGTTTTACACATATTTGACACACATTTGAAAAATATAATACATGTGACTTAAAGTTCATATACATATTATCATAAAAACTTAATTCATCATAGGAGGATAAAAAAAATGATAAAGAAAATCAAAATGGAGAACCTAACTTGTAGTGGATGCGCGGGTAAAATTGAAGATGCATTAATGAAAAGAGAAAATATTCATAACGCAACATTCAATTTTACAAATCAAATTATGCTATTAGAAACAAAGGATGACTTTGTTGAAAATAAAGAAGTAATAGAAATAAGAAAAATTGTTAATTCAATCGAAACTGGTGTAGATACATATTTACCACACGAAGGTCCCAGTGAGAACAAGAAACACAGATATTACAGTACCTTTTTCATTGGGTTGGTACTTTATGTCTTAATTAACTATATTTTTCCAATAAGTGGAATATATTTGCTTATTGGAACTTACATTAGTTATTTTCTAGTAGCGAAGAATATTATAGTGAAAACTATAAAAGGATTACGAAGAAAAGATTTCTTCAATGAAAATACATTAATGGTAATTGCGACGATTGCAGCAATGTTACTAGGTGAGTATTTAGAAGCATTGCTTGTGGTAATATTTTATAGTTTTGGTGAATATTTACAAAATTATGCGGTAAAATCCTCTAAAAATGAAATTAAAGGTCTGATGGATTTAAAAGTAGATTATGCAAACGTGAAATACCAAGATAAAATTCTTTTAAAAGATCCAAATGAAGTACAAGTTGGAGATATTATTGTAGTGAAAAATGGAGAGAAAATTCCTGTGGATGGAATAGTGTCTAAGGGTGATACAGATTTGAATTCGTCTGCATTAACAGGTGAATCAAAACTTTCCTCTGTATCAGTTGGAGATAAAGTACTTAGTGGAAACATAAATGTTGGAGGAGTTGTTGAAATCACTGCAGAAAAAAAATATGAAGATTCCACTGTGGCAAAAATAATTGATCTGATAGAAAATTCAACGAACAAAAAAGCAAAAACAGAACAGTTTATCACTAAATTTTCAAAATATTATACACCATTAGTTACAATATTAGCTATTTTGATGTTTAGTATTCCAACAATTATTTATCCAGAAAACATGTATATTTATGCTTATAGAGCTGCAACATTTCTTGTAATTAGTTGTCCATGTGCACTTGTTTTGAGTGTTCCACTATCATATTTTTCTGGTATAGGAGCGAGTGCTCGCGAAGGAATATTGTTTAAAGGTAGTTCATTTTTAGATATGATCTTGCATGTTGATCAAGTTGCTCTAGATAAAACTGGTACAATCACCAAAGGAAATTTTGCGGTTGATTCATACACTAGTGAAGAAACGTTGAAATTAGCAGCCTCTTTAGAAAAATATTCAACTCATCCAATTGCAAAATCAGTGTTGGCAAAGAGTGAAGATAACCTCTACAAAATGGCAGATATTATTGAGGTACCAGGAAAAGGGATAAAAGGAACACTTGATGGTGAAATTGTATTAGTTGGGAACCATAAACTTTTAGATGATAACCAAATTGATTATGACAGTTCAAATGAAATAGGAACAATTATATATGTGGCAAAGAACAATAAGTATATAGGAAATTTAACCATCAAAGACGAAATTAAAGATAGTTCTTACTTATTTTTTAACAATCATTCAAATCTGAATTTTACGATGTTAACAGGTGACAATGAATCAACAGCAAAAAGTGTGTCCAATGAACTTGGAGGAATGTCATATTACAGTTCATTACTACCACAAGAAAAGATTTCAAAATTTGAAAATATATCTTCTAATGGGTATAAAATGTTTGTCGGCGATGGAATCAACGATGCGCCTCTATTAAAACAGGCTGATATCGGTGTAGCTATGGGTGAAGGATCAGAGTTAGCCATAGATGTCGCAGACATCATAATTATGGATAATGATTTAACAAAACTTAGTAAATCATTTTCAATTGCTTCAAAAACTCGCAGAATTGTAATCCAAAATATTGTTCTAACCTTGGGGGTGAAATTCATTGTACTTGGTTTAGCTTCATTAGGTATGAGTTCAATGTTAGCAGCTATCTTTGCTGATGTAGGTATCTCATTAATTGCAGTCTTGAATTCTCTACGTATTATATTTGGTAAGAATGCTCACGTTGATAATAAATATAGAGAACAATTATTCAATGTACTCAGTGATGCAACTATGCTAAGTATGTTAGACACACTTTATCAAAAAGAATGCACTTTAAGCGAACTAAATAAAACATTAAAAAAATCTTCAGGATTTTTAATGAAAAACTTAAAAAAACTATTAGATTTAAAAATTGTAGTTAAGATTCCTGAAAATGGCGTAACAAAATTTAAAATTGCTGATAATCATATTAAGTCAATCCTGAAATTAGCCCAAGAACATAAGAGTTGCGCTATGAGTGAAGGAGTTTAAACAATATGACTAAAAAAGATCATTTTATAAGAAACATATTAATTGGATTTGCAGGAGTTTTTGTGTTGATAATACTCACCTTAGTGATTGTAAACAATGATTCAGAATTAAAAGACTCTTATTCAGATTTTACAAGGATTATAGAATATTCAGAGGCTAGCAGACAAGAAAATGAATTATATGGAGTATACTTTTATAGTGAGACTTGTGGAGCATGTATATCTATTAAAGAAGAAACTTTTCAATTTGGAACAAATAATAACTTGCAAATTGATTTATTCATGATGGATGCTCAAAGAACTACAGGTAACCGGAGTGATATTAATTTGAATGGTAATAGTTTAAATTCTACACCAACGCTGCTAATATATAAAAACAATAGTTTGGTAGATTATTTCGTTGGGACAACTGAAATAACGAACTTTTATGAAGCAGTTTCTATTGGAAATATTGCATATGAATAGATTCTAGTGTGACCGCTCTTCTCAAAAAACTTGTCAAGTTTAATATTATTGTAATTTTTTTGGAATGGTTGTTAGGTCTGACATCCATTCCAATTTTTTTTATAAAACCGCTAAATTATTTGGATACTTTCAATCTTTTGATTGAGGGATAATGCTGACTGTGATAAAATTAGGATACGTATGATGATGCATTTGTGTATGCAACAAAGATATGAAATTATTTTAGACAAATAACATATTAATTAATTTATAAAATTAAGACGTCTCATAATGCAATAATGAGATGCCAAAAGAATAGAGAGGGTTAGTTTATGAAAGAGAAATCATCGCATAGTCACAATCATAGTGTTTCTAATATCAAAGTTGCCTTTTTGTTAAATTTCTTTTTCACAGTACTTGAATTGATTGGTGGTATATTATTTAATAGTATGGCAATCTTATCAGATGCCCTTCATGATTTAGGCGACAGCATATCTTTGGGGTTAGCATGGGTATTTGGTAAATTATCTCAAAAAGATCATAATGAGCAATTCACTTATGGTTATAAAAGATATTCTCTTTTAGCTGCATTGATTAATACAATTGTTTTGATTGTTGGCTCTTTTATTGTCTTATGGAATGCTGTTCCTAGATTACTTGATCCTGTACATGCGAATGCAAAGGGAATGATAGGGTTTGCTATCATTGGGATTATGGTAAATGGTTTTGCAGTATTGAAAACTAAAAAAGGAAAAACGTTAAATGAAAAAGTAATAAGTTGGCACTTGCTCGAAGATGTTCTTGGATGGATTGGTGTACTTATTGTTGGACTGATAATGTTTGTCAAAGATATCCATATATTGGACCCTATTCTCGCTATTGTATTCACGGTATACATTTTATATAATGTCTTTATTAACTTTAGAAAAACGATTTTACTTTTTTTACAAGCTGTACCAGAAGATATCAACATTAATAAACTTGATGAGATGTTCAAAGACATTAAAAATGTACAAGATGTTCAACACACTCATGTTTGGTCTTTAGATAGTGAACATCACGTTTTAACAACACACCTTATCATTAAGTCATCTTCTGATTTGAAAGATATTAACAGAATAAAACGTGAAGCTCATATGATTACGAAGAAGCAAGATTTTGAGCATGTTACTATTGAAATTGATTTCGAACAAGAACATACTGATTGCTTTTCCAAAGATTAATATGATTTAATGTGAGACTGATTAAAGTGTTTGTTTTGAAGAATTAATACTATAGAAGCTAGATTTTATATTTTTTCTTAATTGCGTATAAGAAAGTAAACTTAGGTCTGACACCATAGTAAACTTAGGTCGTTAACCCTTAAAATCGGCATAAACTTAGTAATGACAACACAGGTTGATTATACCAAGTTGCTTTTTATCGTTTAACGGCTTAATAGAGACGTTAAGTGCGACTTTATATAAAGCAACTTTTCGTATATTTTAGGGTAAAATCAGTGATTTTTCATTGGTTTTACCCTTTTTTTATAATCACATATAGTGGAAAATATGCTTTCTCGAGAGGGGATTTGAACTTTGTCTAAAAAGTAAGAAAAAGACCATCATTTTGATGATCTTAATCTCCGGTCCAATTAAATGTGTCCATTTTTAGTTATTTACATGTTATTTTGCTTGTGGTTTCAAATAGTGTTTTTCTAATCTTGTATGGGGTTATAATTTCTGGAAATGAGTAGATAACTTTATTGTTCTCAGTTTTAAATGGATTTAAAACCATCTCGATATCGTTTCTATCATTAACAACCACCTTTTCAAAGAACTCTTTAAATGGAAACTCTGATAATTCCTCAATTGGATGTTTAAATGGTTTAAGCAAAAGTTTGTAATGCTTAATCTTTGAATCAATATTGTGTGATGTGAGTAGTTTGTTGCGATTTGCCGTTAAACTCGTTTCTGTTTCCGATTTCTGGGCTTTTAACTCATTTAGCACTAATGATTCAAACTCACCATCTAAAGCGGCTAAAGCCCTTATTTGCTTATGAATCTCTGTAAGTTTATGATCAAGTGAATTAATTTCTTTGTTCAGGGCTTTTATCTCTGGATGTGAACTTAATACTTTGTTTAGTGTTCTAAGGAATTCATACTTGTTTTTAATAACATAGTTGATTTGGGATATCATTTGTTCATCGAATGTTTCAACAAATAAGGAATCATTCTCACATACTTTCTTTTCTCTATTTGAAGAGCATATCAATATTTCTGTAGCCCATTTTTCTCTTTTGTTGTTTACTTTGTAATGGTAGTTTTTACCACAAATTGGACATTCAATAAATCCACTATATATGGATCTGCTTTTTGCTTTTCTCTTAAGCTCTAATACATCATTGGTATGATTGTATTTCAGCATTCGCTGAGATGCTCTGCTATGAAAAAGTGGGACACATAGGTACCACATAATAGAACATAATGTATAATAGTTATACAAAGGAGTTGAAAGCCAATGAATCAGTACAGTGTAGACTTTAAACTAAAGATTGTGAAGA
>JAQUZK010000085.1 GCA_028691335.1 Candidatus Izemoplasmatales bacterium | reverse complement strand
CAAATAAATCAAGTAATAAATCAAAGACTATGATTTTTATAAACAATAAAATAAAATATCAAAAAATAATTGGATTTGGCGGTGCTTTTACTGAGGCTGCATGTTATACCTTAAGCAAACTTTCTATAGAGAATCAGTCTAAGTTATTAAATGCATATTTTAATAAAGAAACAGGATTAAACTATAATTTGGGTAGGATTCATATGAATAGTTCTGATTTTTCTTTAGAGAATTATACATATGTTGAAGATTATGATAGTGATTTAAGCACATTTGATATTAGTAGAGAACTTAAATATGTTATACCTACTATAAAAAAAGCAGAGAAAATTAGACAAAATAATATAGATATTTTAGTTTCTCCTTGGAGTCCACCAGCTTGGATGAAGACTAATAATAATATGAATTATGGTGGCAAGCTAAAGAGTGAGTACGCTGAAACTTGGGCAAATTATTATTATAAGTTTTTAGAAGAAATCACCAAAGAAGGAATAAAACCTTTTGGTATAACTGTTCAAAATGAGCCAGCAGCGACTCAAACCTGGGATTCATGCGTTTATACAAAAGAAGAAGAAAGAGATTTTGTTAAGAATTATTTGGGCCCTATTATAAAAAATGGTAAGTTTGAAGATATTAAGATTTTTATTTGGGATCATAATCGAGACATAGTTGTAGAAAGAGCTAAAGGAGTTTTATCAGATGCTTTAGCTTACAAATACGTTGATGGAACTGCAATTCATTGGTATGTAAGTGAAGATTTTACTAATGTTGGAAAAGTACATGAACTGTTTCCTGATAAACAAATAATCTTTTCTGAAGGATGTATTGAAGGCGGTCCTCACCCAGGGGTATATGAAACTGGTGAAAGGTATTCACGAAACATAATTGGTGACTTTAGTAATTGGTGTGAAGCTTTTATTGACTGGAACTTCACTCTAGATGAAATGGGTGGACCTAACCATGTTGGTAACTACTGTGACGCTCCTATTTTATCTAATACAATAGATGATGAGTTGATTTTTAATAGTTCATATTATCATATTGGTCATTTTTCAAAGTTTGTTAAACCGAATGCTTTTAGAATTTTTTCAGAAACAAATAATAATTTGATAAAACAAATTGCTTTTGAAAACCCTGATGGAACTATTATTTTAGTGGTCTTAAACGAAAGTGAAGAAGATTTTTCGATAAGTCTAAAACTATCATATTATTCTCATAATCTACAGATAAAGAAAAGAAGTATTGTTACTGTCATATATGACTAATAAATTTTTAAATTAAGGTATAAACTAGTAGGTGTAAATACTTGTCTTATTTTTAAAAATTTGAATTTTTTTTCAATACACGTTATAATATATTTACATTTGAGGTGATTGGAATTGAAGTTTTTAAAAGATAATACTGTAGTAGATATAATGGAAGCTACTAAAGACGATGCAAAAGAAATGTTGGAATATTTAAAAAAAATTGGTTCAGAAAGTACTTACTTATTATTTGATGAGAATGGTATTAGTAACACACTAGAGCAAGAAGAAGAATATTTAGAATCAGCTAATAAAAAACAAACAACGAAGATGTTTGTTGCCAAAGTGGATGGATTAATAGTTGGTAGTTGTAATATTAAAGGCCATGAAAAAGAAAAGACTAAACATAATGTTGATTTAGGAATTTCTGTACTTAAAGAGTTTTGGAATAAAGGACTTGGGAGGCTTTTGATAGAGCATACTGTTAATTATGCAAGGATTACTCAAGTAATTAAAAACATTTATTTAGAGGTTAGAGAAGATAACTTAGATGCAATAAGATTGTATGAAAAATTAGGGTTTAAGTTTATAGCAAAAATGCCTGACAAAATATTCTGTGAAGGTAAGTACTTCGCAGAAAATGTGTATTTACTTCAAATATAAAAAATCTTAAATTTTTGTAAATTTTAGTATTGACATCGAAAAAAAATGTATGATATAATAATATTAGCACTTAGATGAGTTGAGTGCTAATATTTTAATGAAAGGGATGATTTAAAGATGTTAAAACCACTACATGAAAATGTTATCTTAAAAAAAGAAACTAAAGAGAAGAAAACAGCTAGTGGAATTATTTTAACTGGAGATAACAAAGATACTCCAGACTTTGCGACGGTAATCGAGGTTGGTGAAGGTCTTCTAGTTGATGGTAAAAGACAAACTTCAAAAGTGAAACCGGGTGATAAAGTTGTCTATAAAAAATACTCAACTACTGAAGTAAAAGTTGATGATGAAGAGTATATGATTATCTCAGAGAAAGATATTCTAGCGATTATAAAGGAGTGATTTAAATGGCAAAAGATATTCTATATGCAAAAGATGCTAGAGAAAAAATGTTAGTTGGAGTAGATAAACTAGCTAACGCTGTCAAGGTTACTTTAGGACCAAAAGGTCGAAATGTCGTATTAGATAAGAGCTATGGCTCACCACTGATTACAAATGATGGTGTGACTATTGCTAAAGAAATTGAGTTAGAAAATGCATACGAAAATATGGGTGCTAAATTAGTTTATGAAGCTGCTAATAAAACTAATGATGTTGCTGGTGATGGAACAACTTCGGCGACTGTCTTGACTCAAAGTATGATTCATAAAGGTATGGCTCATGTAGATAGAGGAACTAATCCGGTTTTTTTAAGAGAAGGTATGGAGTTAGCAGCTAAAGAAGTTTCTAAAAGATTGTTAAAGAAAACTAAAAAAATAGAAACAGATGAAGATATTGCATCAGTCGCAACTATTTCTTCAGGTTTAAGTGAAGTTGGCGAGATAATATCACAAGCAATGGCTAAAGTATCGCGTGAGGGCGTTATAAGTGTTGATGAATCCAAGGGATTCGATACTTATCTAGAGGTTGTTGAAGGGATGCAATATGATAAAGGATATGTATCCCCTTATATGGTTACTGATAGAGAAAAAATGGAAGTAGTGTTAGAAAATCCATATATCCTTGTAACTGATCAGAAAATTAATAATATTAAAGAAATTTTACCTTTACTAGAGGAAATAGTTCAGAGTTCTAAACCATTATTAATCATCGCAGATGATATTGAAAATGAAGTGGTATCGACTTTGATTGTAAATAAATTACGCGGAACATTTAACGTTGTAGCTACTAAAGCTCCAGGTTTTGGTGATAATAGAAAGAATACATTAGAGGATATTGCTTTATTAACAAACGCTAAATTCTATACTAAAGATTTAAACCAAGAAGTTAAAGATATGACTTTAGAGGATTTAGGTATTGCAAGAAAGGTTGTTATTTCTAAAGATTCAACAACTATAATGGATGGTTCTGGTGATAAAGCTGTAATAAAAGAAAGAATTGAAGAAATTAAAAAGCAATTAGCTCTAGAAACATCTGAGTTTGATAAGAAGAAGCTTAATGAAAGATTAGGAAAGCTAACAAACGGAGTAGCAGTTATTAAAGTAGGAGCTACTACTGAGACGGAATTAAAAGAGAAGAAACTAAAAATAGAAGATGCTCTTAACGCTACTAAAGCGGCTGTTGAAGAAGGTATCGTAATTGGTGGTGGAGCAGCTCTTGTGGAGATATACAAAGAAATAAAAGATGAGTTAAAACATGATAATGTAGATATTCAAAAAGGTATTAATGTCGTTATCGAAAGTTTATTAGCTCCAATTATGCAAATTGCAGATAATAGTGGTTATGATGCTTTAGAAGTTGTAGAACTTCAAAAGAAGGCGGAAGTAAATATTGGTTTTGATGCTAAAAATGGTAATTGGGTAGACATGTTTAAATCAGGAATTGTAGATCCTACAAAAGTTACTAGATCCGCGATATTAAATGCAGCTTCAATTGCTAGTTTATTTATAACTTCAGAAGTAGCTGTAGCTGAAATTAAAGAGAAACAAACTCCGGAAATACCTCAAGGTATGTATTAAAAATCACATAATTAACGAACCTCATAATAGGGGTTCGTTATCTTGTTTTTATAGTAATTTTATTGTTTCAAAAAGTGAGTTCGATATGTTATAATACTTTTAGAAAAATATTTACAAGAGGAGATATTATGCTTACATTAGAACTTCTACAACAACTTGAAAATCAAGTCGCAAAAAAACAAGGAAGATTACCCGCAACAATTATTCAAGAAGATTTAGACACGGATTTAAATGATGTGGCGTCTATGTACGTTAAAGATGATAACACCATAGTTTTAAATACAAATAATATATTCAGTTTAAACGATATAGAGTTGATAGCCACTATTCTTCATGAAGGACGTCATGCATATCAATGGCATCAAATTCAAAATCCAGAATTAACCTGTGAAAGTATTGATACTATTAAAGTTTGGTCTGATGAATTTGAAAATTACCATCAATATAAAGTTATAGAAAATGATGATAACAATCCTGTTTTAAGTATCGAAATTGACGCTATCTCATATACAAATTTGAATATTTACAATATGACTAGATTGAAAACAAAAATTAACCCTTCAATTCAAAATTTAGTCAAGAAAAGGCAAGAAGAGATAAAAAATCGTATTGATAATTTTTAACTATAATAATTCTGCTAAACTAATTTGGCAGGATTTTTATTTTTTATAAAAAGTACCTTTATTTTAGATTTATATTTGGTATAATAAATATAGTATAAATAAAAGGAGGAAAGATATTATGAAATATGTTTGCGATGTTTGTGGATACATTTACGATCCTGAACTTGGAGATCCAGATGGTGGAATTGAACCAGGAACTGCTTTCGAAGATATTCCTGAAGATTGGGTTTGCCCAGAATGTGGAGTGACTAAAGAAAACTTTAGCCCACTTGACTAGGTAGTATTATGAAAAAGTTCTTTGCAGAATTTCGCCAATTTATTTCTAAGGGTAATGCTTTAGATTTGGCTGTTGGTTTAGTAATTGGGACAGCTTTTAATGCAATTATTAAGAGTTTAGTAGCCGACATTATTACACCACTAATCAGTTTATTGTTTAAAGCTGATTTAACTCATATGGTTTGGGTCTTAAGAGGAACCAGAGATTGGGATCAAGCAACTTCTAGTTATATTTTAAGTGAAGATGCAGTTCTCTTAACATATGGTAATTTCATCCAATCAATAATTGATTTTCTGATTATTGCTTTAGCAATTTTCTTAGCTCTAAAAGTTATTACTAGGTTTTCAAAGAAACTAGAAGAAGTAAAGAAAGCAATCGCTCCAAAGAAAGAAAATGATGAAGAAGTAAAGGAATAGGTTAATGAAAGATATCGATATTTACAAATGGAAGAGAATTAAACATTATCAATACTATAAAGGTTTTGATAATCCTTGCTTTTCGATTAATGTAAATATCGATATCACTTTGTTAATAAGCTATATTCGAGAAAATAAAATGAGTTTTTTTCCAGTTTTCATGTATTGTTTAATGACTGGAATTAATAATATAGAAGAATTTAGATATAGGGTAATAAATGATAGAGTTGTATTGTTTGATCAAGTTGATCCGTCATATACTGTATTAAACGAAGATGAGAGTTTTGTTTTTTGTAATACTGTATATAATTCTGACTTTAAGTTATTTTGTAACAATGTAATTAAAGACATCCAAATTGCTAAATCAGGTTCTAATCTTAAAGACGAATCAGGTTTTGAAAAGTATATTTTTATTTCAAGTGTTCCATGGTTCAGTTTTACAGGATTGACACACCCTTTTAAAAAAGAGGATAATCATTCAATTCCAAGAGTGACTTTTGGTAAGTTCTTTGAACAAAATGGTCTTTATTTATTACCGGTTTCAATTCAAGCCCATCATGGATTGCTAGATGGAATTCATATTGCGAAATTATTGGATAATATTCAACAAATTATCAAATCTTTATAAAAACTTAATAACAGCTAATTATTTAGGTGTATAACAGGGAATTAGGTGAAAATCCTAAGCTGTGCCAGCAACCGTAAGTCTGTTTGCCACGTTAGTTTTACCATTGTTCGAAATTTTTCGTCGAATGAGAAGGTAATGTGGTTTTAAAGGATAAGTCGGGAGACCTACCTAATTAATTAAATACATCAAAAGGGAGAAAAAATGATGAAAGCTTTAAAAAGAATTGTACTGGGCTCTTTACTATTCTTGTCAGTTATTTTGTTGGGTGCTTGTGCTACAACCACTACTACAGAAACTACAAGTAATGTAACAGAGTCACAAACAACAGTAACTGAAGCAAAAAGCTTTACGGTCGAGATTATTACTGACGGTGATAATCCTGACACTCAAGAGGTTGAAACAGAGTATGTATCTA
>JAQUZK010000084.1 GCA_028691335.1 Candidatus Izemoplasmatales bacterium | reverse complement strand
TACCGAAGAGTCAAAAACCTTTTCTTTCATTAATTCTTCTTCAATTTCTTTAGAAAAATCCCTCATCATATCAATATCGCTTGGTTTGATATCTTCATCTGTTAGCTCATCTAAACTAATTTTATCTGAGTCATCATCAGATTTAATAAAGTCAAATATTTCATCTGGCAAAATACCCTGATTAGCTAATTCTGTAATGACATCAGTAAAAGCAGAATCATCTTTTCTGACATTCGCAAACACATCTTTGACCGTTAACTTTTTATTCTTTTGATACACTTCCAGTAACTTAGAAACTATTTGTTGTTTTTTTGACATTTCTCTTCCTCCTTATGGATTCGATGTTTTTTCTATACTCAATAATTTTATTGTTATATTCTTGTAGGATTTGCTTAGAATCAGGATGCTTTTTCATTTCCTCAGAAAATCTTTCGACATCGTGCTCATACTTATTTATCATTAACGTCTCAAGACATTCCATCAATTCTATTTCATTAAAAATTGATTTTGGTTTTTTTCTGAAGAGTTTAAACTCATCTTCAGTTAAATCAGGAAAATCAATTTTTATTTGCATCTCATTAATATCTACATTATTACGAAATAACGCAGTTAGACTATACAAAATATTATTAAATCTCTGACTATCAATCTTAATGAAAGACAAATATTTATTTATAAGTTCTCGAGATTCAGAATAAATAGAATAATAATAAATAATTTGTTTAGTAGCTAACTCTACAGCTCTTTTTTCTTTTTTAATAACTTTGTTATTATTGGTAATAGATTCTTTTCTTCTTTGTATGTTTTGCCTTCTAGCATTCTCAACTTGATACTGATGATAATCAGCTAGAATGTCTTCATAATTCACAGATGTATCATTGCTGAACTTTTTTAAATATATCTCTCTAATTGTTGAGCTAGCAGTTTTATCTAAATACTCAAATAGAGCTATTTTGGCTTTTTCTATCTCCGTTGGAATTTTAAGGTCTTTCTTTTTTACAATAACTTCATAAACGAAATCATATTGATCCAAAGTATTGTTTTTTAAAATATTACGAAAACTTTCTTTTGAATATTTCTTGATATAATCATCAGGGTCCATCTTATCAGGCATAACAGCTACTTTAACGTCCAGTCCGACTTGACCAAGTAAAACCAGTGCTTTATATGCCGCTCTCAACCCTGCATCATCACCATCGTAACAAACTACTACATTGTCAGTATATTTCTTTATTAATCTCGCTTGATTTAATGTTAAAGCAGTTCCCATTGAACAAACAGCTTCTTTAACATCAGCTGTAAAAGCACTTATTACATCAAAGAAACCTTCCATTAAAACTAATCTTTTGCTTTGATTAATAAATGGTATCGCTTTGTCTAAATTATATAACACATCTGATTTAGTAAAAACATCTGTTTGTGTAGAGTTTACATATTTTGATGTATTTTCTTCGTTATTAAAAATTCTACCACTAAAAGCAATTGTTTTTCCGAATTCATCATTTATAGGAAACATGATTCTGTTTCTAAAAATATCATAATATTCATCTTCTCTTTTTTGAACTAAGCCTAGATTAATTAATTCAAAATCATGAAAATCTTTAGATAAATTCTCCCATAACAAGTTACCAGATTTCGGCGCATAACCAACTTCAAAATAATTTAAAGTTTGTTCATCTAAACCACGTTTTTTCAAATAATCAAGTGCTATTTTACCTGTATCTAGATTAAGTAACTGCATAGAAAAAAACTGCTTGGTTAATTCATTTATTCGATAACTTCGTTCGTGGTTATTATGATAACCATAATCATCTTTATCATCAGGTTCAATTCCGTATTTATCACTTAAATACTTTAAAGATTCAGGATAAGATAGATGCTTATATTTAGAGATGAATTTAATTACATCTCCTTTTTCTCCACAACCAAAGCAATTAAACAATTGTCTTTCTTTTGAAACATAAAAAGAAGGTGTTTTTTCATTATGAAAAGGGCAAAGACCTTTCATGTTTTTGCCCGCTTGTTGGAGTGATACAAATTCAGATATCACATCGACGATATCGGCTGATTGCTTTATTTCTTCTACTTTTTTCGAACTATATCTAGCCATTATCTTCCCTTCGTTAATAAATGTTATTCAAATTGACTCTTAAGGTATGATTTTAGTTCTTTTATGTTAACTCTAACTTGTTCCATTGAGTCTCTATCTCTAATTGTAACTGTATTATCTTCTAAGGTTTGATTATCTATTGTGACACAAAAAGGAGTACCTATTGCATCTGCTCTTCTATACCTTCTACCAATATTACCAGCATCATCATAAAAAGCTGTGAAATCATTCATTAACAAATCATATACTTCTTCTGATTTCTCTGTATGATACTTTTTAACCAAAGGCAGTACATTCACTTGATAAGGTGCTAAATTCTTATTTATACTTAAGAGAGTTCTTGTTTCACCATTCTCAAGAGTTTGTTCTTCAAGATTATCCAATAGTACAGCTAAAAATAATCTTTCAACACCTAAAGATGGCTCGATTACATAAGGTAAATATGATTCATTAGTAATTGGGTCTAAATATTCTAAATTTTCTCCTGAGTATTCTTGATGTCTTTTTAAATCATAATCTGTACGAGATGCAATTCCCCACAATTCATCAAATCCCCATGGAAAATTATAAAGAACATCCGTCGTAGCGTTCGAGTAGAAAGATAATTTTTCTTTAGCGTGGTCATAAAACTGAATATTTTCAGATTTAAGACCTACTTCTAGTAAAAACTCTCTAGCAAAATCTTTCCAGTAATTGAACCATTCAATTTCAGTTCCTGGTACACAGAAAAACTCGAGTTCCATTTGCTCAAACTCACGTGTTCTAAAGACGAAGTTACCAGGTGTAATTTCATTACGGAAAGATTTCCCTATTTGTCCTATACCAAATGGTACTTTTTTTCTTGATGTTCTAACTACATTTTTAAAATTTAAAAATATCCCTTGAGCTGTTTCAGGACGCAAATAGATTTCATTTGTACTGTCTGTTGTAACTCCTTGAGATGTCTTGAACATCAAGTTGAATTCTCTAATTTCTGTGTAATCAAAACTTCCGCAAACAGGACATTTGATTTTGTGTTCAATTATATAATCATACATTTTTTGGTAATCCCAACCATCAGCGTCAACTTCATTATGTGTGGCTTGGGCAATTAAATTATCCGCTCTATGTCTAGATTTACAAACTTTACAATCCATTAAAGGATCTTTAAACCCACTAACATGTCCAGTTGCTTCCCATGTTTTTGGGTTCAACAATATTGATGAGTCTATTCCCACATTCAATTTATTTTGAGACACAAATCTCTTCCACCAAAATTGTTTCAAATTGTTTTTTAAACTTACGCCTAAAGGACCGTAATCCCATGTATTTGCAAGCCCACCATATATTTCTGAACCTTGATAAACAAATCCATATCTTTTAGCGTAAGCGTTCAATTCTTCAATAGTATATTTCAAAGTAATTTCCTCCATTTTTTCGCATACTAACTCATTTTAATTATACTCTTTTTTTATATTTAAGTCAAACTCAAGCACAGTAATTTAAGTAAAAAGAACTCATTAGTATCCAATAAGTCCTTTTAGCATTTTTCTAGTCTTAGAAAAGTAATTTAAATGGTATTCATAGTATTCATCTATTAATCTTCTAATCTTTTTTAGCATTTCTGTTTCAACTTCAATTTTATTATTTATATTAATATCGAAATAATATAGCATTTTAATTGTATTTAAGACATTGTTATCGTAGTAATTACTTGGTATATGTGAATTACAAAACACTCCACCATCTTGAACCGAGAACACAAGATTGACTTCACTACCACAAGTTAAGCATTTATTAAAAATCGGATTCACTCCCAATAGATATAGCAATTTAAGTTCCAACATATTAATAAATGGAATATATTCATCTGTGATTTTTACTTTTTCTATTACTTTTACTAGAAAACTAAGTAACTTTTCATGGTCATGTTCATGTGTAGAAAAATAATAGACTAATTCTGAAACCATCAATAAATATGTATACTTTTCCAAAGATTCATGTATTGATGAATAATTGATTATTATTTCCCCGTCTTTTAATGTCTTTAAATCTTTTCCAGTTGTTATGACTTTTACATAATTAAGAACTTTAGTCAAATTTAAAAAAGGACTTTTAATTTTTTTACTACCGTGGATTAGAACGCTAATAAGTCCTTCTTTAGTATACAGATAAATAATTTCTGAACTCTCTTTATAAGAAATCTTTTTAAGAATTATCCCTTGATATTCTTGCAAAATCATTGACCTCTATTCTATATCTTTATATCCATATGATTTTAAATAATACTCTCTGTTTCTCCAGTTTTCTTCTACTTTACAGAAAAGCTCTAAATAAACTTTACCACTTAACAAAGCCTCAATATCATTTCTTGCGCTACTTCCAATTCTCTTAAGCATAGAACCATTCTTACCTATTATAATTCCTTTTTGAGATTTTCTTTCCACCACTATAGTAGCTAAAATCTCGATGATATTTCTTTTGTTCTTATATGATTCTAAATAAACCATTACAGAATGTGGAACTTCTTCATGAGTGAATTCAAGAATCTTTTCTCTAATAAACTCTTGTATTAAAAAAGTCTCTGGCCTATCGGATATTTCTCCATCTGGGTAGTACTTAGGACCTTCTTGCAGTTCTTTTTTGATATCTAATAATAACAGATCAACGTTATCACCTTTTAAAGCTGAAATACCAAACACACCTTTAAATGGATAAGCTTGTTTATAAACTTCAATTGCGTTATTTAGTCTATCATAATCAGTAATTGTATCGAGCTTATTAATAATCAAAAAAACTGGAGTTTTGATTCCATTTAGTTTCTCCATAATTTTTAAGTTATATTCTAAAACATCATCATATGCATTAATCATAAACATAACTAAATCTACTGATTTAACAGTTGATAGAGCAGCTGAACTCATATATTCCCCTAATTTAGTCTTTGCTTGATGAATTCCTGGTGTGTCAATAAAAATGATTTGAGAATCATCATCATTATAAATACCAGAAAAAACATTTCTGGTAGTTTGGGGTTTAGAAGATACTATAGCTACTTTTTGTTTTAAAACTTGATTTAAAAAAGTAGATTTTCCTACGTTTGGTTCTCCAATTATCGACACAAATCCGCTTTTAAACATTACAAATCCTCTTTAGAAAAACCATAAGGTAATAGTTCTTTATTTAACAACTCTTTGATTTCATCTTTACTATTGGCGAAATAAACTTTTGCGTCTGGTTCCATAAGTTCATTCATAACTTGACGACAAGCACCACATGGAGATACAAAATAATCTTTATCTGTATAAACTAAAATTGATTCGATATCTTCTTTTCTTATTCCTTGAGAATAAGCGGCGAAAAGCGCTGATCTTTCAGCACAATTTGATAATCCATAAGATGCATTCTCGACATTGATTCCTTTAATTGTTTCACCATTCTTAAGTTTAAGTACCGCAGAAACACGGAAGTGTGAATATGGTACATAAGCATTTTTAATATTTTCTTTTGCAAGTTTTAATAATTCTTTCATTTTGTCCTCCTAAATTTAGCTACTTCTAATATATCATTTTGTAAACTAAACATTTCTATTTCATCTTCATCAGTTAAGTGATCATAGCCTAGGCAGTGAAGAAATCCATGGGTGGATAAAAAAGCTAATTCTCTTTCAAAACTGTGTTCAAAAGCTTTTGCTTGTTCAAGAGTTTTGTCTATTGAAATAAATATATCTCCTATTTCATCACTATAATCGTCATTTTCAAAGCTTAATACATCAGTTTCTTTATCGATTGATCTATAGGATTTGTTCATTTCCTTTAGCTCTTCATTATTAACTAAGATAACGTTAATAATCATTTTGTCAGTTAGATGTAAGAAATTATAGGCTGTTTTTAAGATTTTTTTAATAGTTTTATTATAAGATTTTTTCTTATCGTATTGATTAAATATATTAATTTTTAACATTTTCAAACCTCTTGATAATCGTTTGAACTAACGGATGTCTAACAACGTCCATTTCATCAAAGAAATGTATTTTGATATCATCAACGCCCTTTAGTATTTCGGAAGCTTTTATGAGCCCAGATGATACTTGAGGAGGTAAATCACTTTGAGTAATATCCCCTGTAACAATCATCTTTGAACCGAATCCTAATCTTGTCAAAAATAATTTCATTTGATTTGGCGTTGTGTTTTGCGCTTCATCT